>CBDUWJ010000113.1:0-7393 GCA_965370895.1 uncultured Anaerolineae bacterium
GGCGTGCTAGCCTGGGAGCACGATCATGACGCTCGTTCCTACGTCTTTTATACCGATCTGCGGGGTTCTGGCAAAGGCTTCCGGGAGTACATAGATCGCGCGGCCCGAGACTACAGCGTGGCCTTTGTTCACGGCCGGGTGGCCCAGATCCTGGAGGACGAGGACCACAACCCGATCATCAAGTACGAGGGCGAAGCCACTTCCCGCCCCCAACGAATGACGGTCGACCTGGCAGTGCTGGCCACCAGTTTGGTGCCGCGCCATGACGCACCGCAACTGGCAGGTGTGTTGGGCATCGCGCTGGACGAGTATGGCTTTGTCAAGACGGAGACGTTCACCCCGACCGACACCACCCGGCCCGGGATCTTGGCCTGCGGCTGCTGCCTGGGGCCAGCCGACATTCCACAGTCGGTCGCACAGGCAAGTGCGGCAGCGGCGCGGGCAGCCGAGTTCGCGTTGGCATAGAGGAAGAAGAGGATCGAAAGAGGGTATCGTAGGCCATGTTTCCAAGCGTGATCCGGCACTTGGAGCAAGAGCGCAAGGACGAGACGCCGCGGATCGGGGTGTTCGTCTGTCACTGTGGGCACAACATCGCTGGCTACCTGGACGTGCCGGCATTGGTCCAGTCGGCACGGACGCTGCCGTACGTCGTCCTTGCCCAAGATAGCCTGTTTGCCTGCTCCGACGCCGGGCTGACCCAGATCCGGGCAGCTATCCCCGAGCACAATCTCAACCGCGTGGTAGTTGCCTCCTGCACTCCCCGGACCCACGAGCCGCTGTTCCAGGCAACATGCGAAGAAGCGGGCCTGAACCGCTACCTGTTTGAGTTCGTGAACATTCGGGACCAGTGCTCATGGGTGCACATGGAGGAGGGCGAGCGGGCAACGCAAAAGGCCGAGGATCTGATCCGCATGGGAGTGGCCAAGGCAGCCCTGTTGAGACCGCTCCAGGAGACCGAATTGGCCGTCCAGCCCGCAGCGGCGGTCATCGGCGGGGGGATTGCGGGCATGACGGCTGCCCTTAGCCTTGCCCGACGGGGCTTTGCCGTGACGCTGGTAGAGCGTGAACGGGAGCTGGGTGGGGTGCTGCGACATCTTCACAAACTGTATCCCACCCACATCAACGCCCGGGAATTGCTCCAACGCCACGTCGCAGAAGTGAGCGACCACCCGCACATCGAGGTTTTGACCTCGGCCGAGGTGCGGGAGGTGCGGGGCTCCATTGGCAACTACGAGCTGCTAGTCCACAGCGGCCAACTCGGTATGGACCTTCCCGTCCAGGCTGGAACCATCATCGTGGCCACCGGCGCCGAAGAATACGAACCCATCGGCGCCTACGGCTATGGCAACGATCCCAGAGTCATTACCCAGGGAGGGTTGGAGCAGCTCCTGGCATCAGACCCCGACGAATCCCCAACCTCCAACCTCCAGTTTCCAATCCCTGGTCCCCAATCCCCAGTCCCCTCGGTGGTGATGATCCAGTGTGTCGGCGCGCGGGATGAGAACCGTTCCTACTGCGGCCGGACGTGTTGCCTGACAGCGATGAAAAACGCCATGCTGCTCAAGGAGCGCGATCCGGGCACCGAAGTACACATCCTCTATCGCGACATCGAGGTGCACGGCACACATTTCGAGGACTATTACGCCCAGGCCCGGGACCTTGGGGTGATTTTCACGCGCTACACGCCCGAGTCGCCTCCGCAGGTGGCGGACGGCCGGGTCATCGTCTATGATGAGCTATTGGGTGCGCGGCTGGGCATTCCCTACGACCTGCTGGTGCTCTCCACGCCGCTGGTGCCGCGCCCTGGCGCCCGCGAACTGGCCCAAATGCTCAAAGTGCCAGTAGACGAGTACGGCTTTTTCCTGGAGGCACACGTCAAGCTGCGGCCCCTGGATTTCGCCACTGACGGAATGTACCTATGCGGCAGCGCCCACTGGCCGGCCCACCTGGACGAGGCCATCAGCCAGGCCTATGGCGCGGCGGCGCGGGCGGCGACGATCCTGTCAAAGGAGCAGATCCGCGCCTCCGGCGCGGTGGCTCACGTGGATGACTATCTGTGCCGGGGTTGCGAGCGCTGCGCCGACCTCTGCGAGTTTGGCGCCATCGACTTTGTCGAACTGGAAAGCGGCGGTGGTCTTTACGCCCGACCAGGCCAGCCGGCTGCCCGCATGGTGGCGCGCGTGAACCCGGTGTTGTGCAAAGGGTGTGGGGCCTGCGCGGTGGTGTGCCCTACGTGCGCCATGCAGGCGTCCCATTTCACCAGCATGCAGGTGATGGCCATGGTTCAAACGGCGCTGGGGAGCTGAGATGGTTGGCTTTCAACCGAGGATTGTGGCCTTTGCCTGTAACTGGTGCTCCTACGCCGGCGCCGACTCGGCGGGGGTGAGCCGCATCCAGTACCCGCCCACCACGCGCGTCATCCGCGTAATGTGCTCTGGGCGGGTCAGTCCGCTGTTCATCTTGGAAGCGCTGCGGGGCGGCGCCGACGGTGTGCTCGTCACCGGCTGTCATCCGGGCGACTGTCACTACATCTCGGGCAACGAAAAGGCGGAGCACAACGTGGAGATGGCCCGCTCGTTGATCGAACTGCTGGGGATCGAGCCAGCACGGCTGCGCCTGGAATGGATCTCGGCGGCAGAGGGCGCCCGCTTTGCCGAAGTGGTGAAAAAGTTCACCGAGCAAATCCAGGCACTGGGAGCAAACAAGCTGGCCTCGGGCTCGCCGGGGCTGCCAATGAACGTCGAGGTTGATCAGATGAGAGCATCAAGGGACGGAGCCTTTCTTTCATGAATTACCAGTCCATCATCCAAAGGACGCGCGCCTATCTGTGTGTGGATTGCGGCAAGTGCACCGGCAGTTGCCCGTTGGCCCGTGTTGACTTGGACTATTCGCCACGGCGCATCGTCGAGCGCGTGGTCTTTGGCGAAGCCGAGGCCGTAATAGCCGATCCCCACCTATGGAGCTGTATGACCTGCGGGCTGTGTAGCGCTCGTTGCCCATCGGGCGTGGACTTTACGCGCTTTATCATCGAAATGCGGGCAGAGGCATTCCGGGCCGGCGAAAGAGGCATCTACGCTCACAACGGCATCCTCCAGGAAGTGATGCGCATCCAAACGATGAACGTGCACCAAGACCGGACGGGGTGGCTCACCGACGACATGCAGGTTTCGGACAACGGCGAGTACTTTTATTTCGTGGGCTGTCTGTCCTACTTTGATGTGATCTTTGCCGACTTGGACGTGAAGGCATTGGACATCGCCCGCAGCGCGGTGCGTCTACTGAACCGCGTCGGCATAGCGCCCATCGTCAGCGACGAAGAGCGTTGCTGCGGCGCGGACCTGCTGCTGGCGGGCGATGTGGACAGCTTTCGGCGGCTGGCGGAGCTGAATGTCGAGCTCATAACGGCCAGCGGGGCAAAGAAAGTCGTCTTTACCTGCGCCGAGTGCTACAACGCCTTCAAGACCGACTATGCAGCCTACGTGGGCCAGTTGCCGTTCGAGCTGATGCACCTTACCGAGCTACTGGCCGACAGAATCGAGGCTGGATCCGACTCTACGGAATCGGCACTGACCTTCGAACCACTGCCTGGACTGGTAACCTACCACGATCCCTGCCGGATGGGCCGCTTCCTGAAGGTGTACGAGCCACCGCGAGCTGTGATTACTGCCGTACCCGAGTTGGAACTGGTGGAAATGGAGGACAACCGTGAACGTGCCATGTGCTGTGGCTCCACGGCCTGGGTGAACTGCAGCGGCTGCTCCAAGCTGATCCAACGTGAAAAGCTGCGCCAGGCCCGGGAGACAGGCGCCCGGGTGATGCTGACTACCTGCCCCAAGTGCCAGATCCACCTGTCGTGTGCCGCCCGGGACCTGGATGCCGAGCATGCGGTGCAAGTGAGCGACGTGATCAGCTGGGTTGGCCGGGCGGTGACGTAGGGAGAGACAGTGCCTGAGACTAGGGACGAGATTATCGACGTTGGTCGCCTGGACCCGGGCTTCCGAAACGAGATCCTGGCCGAGCCGGGCGGTGAGCGGTTCATGCGTTGCTTCTCGTGTGGCACGTGTGTGGCCAGTTGCCCGGTGGCGGGAACGACAGAAAAGTACAATCCTCGGCGCATCATCCGCATGGCGCTGCTGGGGATGCGCCAGCAAGTCCTGACCAGCGAGTTCGTGTGGCTCTGTTCGACCTGTTACACCTGCTACGAACGCTGCCCCCAGGACGTGCGCATCCCCGAATTGATGAACGCGATCCGCAATATTGCCGTGCGAGAGGGGCACGCGCCACAGGCCTTCCGCCTGCAGGCGGAGCTACTGCGCGATCATGGCCGCCTGTACGAGATTACCGATTTTGAGAACGAGCGCCGGGTGGAACGGGGCTTGCCATCGATCCAGGAACGGGCGGACGACGTGCACCGCATACTTGTGCACAGTGGCGTGGTCGAGGAGGCACAGCCATGAAATTCGCGCTCTATCTCGGTTGCACGGTGCCGGTGCGGGCCATGAACTATGAGATCTCCTCCCGCCGGACGGCAGAACGGCTGGGCATTGAGCTCGTGGATGTGGATGGGTTCACCTGCTGCGGCTACCCGGCCAAGCCGCTGAGTTGGGAAGCGGCTCTGCTGATGACAGCCAACAACCTGGCCCTGGCGGAAGAGCAGGGCCTGGATATCTGTGCCCTGTGCAGCGCCTGCACCAGTACCCTGGTCGAAGCCAACAAGCACCTGCAGGAAGATGAAGCGCTGCGCTCAAAGATCAACGATCAGCTCGCCGGCACCACTGGACGGCGATACGAGGGCAAGGTCACGGTGCGGCACTATGTCCGCATCCTCTACGAGGACGTCGGCCCGGACCACTTGCGAGAGATGGTTGCAGATGCCCTGAACGAGAGCGAAGGTGCAGATCTCTCCTCCCTGGGGTTCGCAGCCCACTATGGCTGCCATTTTCTCAAACCAGCGCACATCTACGGTGGCTTTGACGACCCGGAGGATCCCCACACCCTGGGGGAGCTGATCGAGGCCACCGGGGCGCGACTGGTGCCCTACGAGGAGGAGGACGGTTGCTGCGGCGGAGGCATCCTGGCCATAGATCAGGAAACAGCTCTGGCCATCGCCAAGAGCAAGCTGGACCACATCCACGTCACCGGCGCCGACGGGATGGTTCTCATCTGTCCCTTCTGCGATATCATGTATGAGATCAATCAACGGAGCATCGAGCGACAGTTCGACGTGACCTATCGCCTGCCAGTGCTCTACTATCCGCAACTGCTGGGTCTGGCTCTGGGATTCACACCCGACGAACTGGGGTTCCACTTGAACAGGGTCAAGGCCAGAAAGATGCTCCAGCAGATTGCTGGACGATAGGGGCAAATCCACCATTGGAAGAAGAGGCTATGCCAAGTGATTGCAGGCAACCACGCAATATTGTAGTGATCGGCATGGGCTACGTCGGTATCCCGGCGGCGGCTCTGCTGGCTGACGTGCCTGGCCACAGCGTGATCGGCATTCAGCGGCGATCGCGGCGGTCGGGCTGGAAAATCGACTGGATCAACAGCGGCAAGAACCCCTTCGAGGGCGACGAACCGGGGATGGAAGAACTGATTGCTCGCGTTGTGTTGGAGAAAAAGACCTTTCGCGTGAGCGACGACTTTGCGGTCTGCAAGGACGCCGACGTGATTCTCATCGATGTCCAAACACCGACCAACACCGAGCGCATCCCCGAATACCTGAGCTTGCGGACAGTCAGCGCCCAGGCAGCCAGCTACCTGCAACCAGGCACGCTGGTGATCATCGAGTCCACCGTGGCCCCCGGCACCACCGAGCACGTGGTCAAGCCGATCCTCGAAGAGGGATCGGGGCTGAGGGCGGGTGAGGACTTTTCCCTGGCCTTTTCCTACGAACGGGTGATGCCCGGCAAGCTGCTGGAGTACATCACTGATTTTCCGCGGGTGGTGGGTGCTATTGACGAGGAAAGCACCCGCCGGGCGGTCGAGCTCTACGAGACCATCATCCACCAACCGCACGCGATCACACCCACCAGCGTGCTGACGGCCGAGCTGGCCAAGACGATGGAGAATGCCTACCGTGACGTCAACATCGCCTTTGCCAACGAGATGGCGCGGGTGTGCGAGGCGATGGGCGTGGACGTCTACGAGATCCGCAAGCTGATGAACGCCCGGCACGACCGTCACATGCACCTGGCGGGCGCTGGCGTAGGCGGCCACTGCCTCCCCAAGGACCCCTGGCTACTCAGGTTTGGGGTGGACACTTATGGCGCCTACCCCGTGCCCATGCGCATGATCGGCCTGGCCCGGGAGATCAACGACGAGATGCCCTACCATCTGGCGGACCTGACGGTGCAGGCGCTGGCCGAGCAAGGCATCGCTCTGGACGGAGCCAGGATCACAGTACTGGGCGTAGCTTATCTGGAAGACTCGGATGATACCCGTAACACACCGGCCGTCCCATTGATCAACGCCCTCCTGGAAAAGGGCGCCAGAGTGGTGGCTCACGACCCCTACGTGCGCCAATTGAATGGCGTCGATCTCCTGGGGCCGGCTGAACTGACCCGAAACCTGGAGATGGCGCTGAACGACATCGACGCCGTGGTCATTGTGACCAAGCATCGCCAGTACTATGATCTGGACCTGGCCTGGCTCAAGGACACGATGCAGCCGGCGTCAACTCCAGAGAGCGGGTTGGAGAGCCGGATGCCCATCCTGATTGATGGACGCAATGTGTTCGACGCGGTCACGGCGCGGGCGGCGGGATTGGCCTACAAAGCGATCGGGAAGGGTGATTAATCGTCACGTCGCCCATTGGCTGAAAGCGCAGACCGACGCCGGCCGGCGATTCTCCAGGGTTGGCGCCAGACGTCCCGATCGGACAGAGCCGGCTACTACCGATGGTGGGAAGCATGCAGCAGAACCTGTGGCCAAGCAAGAGCATTGACTCGGCTTTTCTGGAAAACACCGTCCAGCAAGCCAGCCTCCTGCTGCGCGCCAGCGGTGGCGCATTTTACCTGTGCGATCCAGTCCACAGCCGAATAGAGCTGGCAGCGACCTACAGTCTTGCAGAGTTGCCCTGGGACACAGGGCTACCTGAGCGCGTCTGCGAGTCTCGCAAGGCCGTCATCGAAACCCTCCCTGGGACTCGCGTCCACGCGGCTGAGACTAGTGGGGCGACCGTACTGGGCGTACCGACGATCTGGCGAGATTTGGTGCGGGGTGTGCTGATCGTCACCAGACTCAGCCAGGCGTCCCGCTTGGCTGAGTCCGGCGATGTCGCGCCCGTTCGGACCTTTGACGAGCAAGACGCGTCCTTGCTGCAGCCGCTGGCTGACCTGACCGCGGCGGTGCTGCACCAAGCGGACCGGCTGACACGGATGACGGCCCAGTT
>CBDUWJ010000114.1:0-7208 GCA_965370895.1 uncultured Anaerolineae bacterium
CAGGCTGCTGATAGTCCATGATGTGAGACTTGGCGGCTATGTAAGCTTCCATCGTTTGGTGCCGGTCCAGGTGGTTGGGTGTGATGTTCAGTACAGCGGCCACTGGTGGGCTCCAACCCGCGGGGCTTGAGAGCACTCCCTTGGATTCATCCATCTGGCCACTGGCCCTTCTGCCCGTCCAAGGCGCAAAGAACTCTAGTTGAAAACTTGACAACTCCATCACCACGATGTCGCTCGGAGTGATCTCTCCCAAGCGGCCAATCAGGGGCCGTCCGATGTTGCCTCCCACCCAGGTCCGGCGCCCGCCAGCCTCGAGCATCTGGCCAACCAGAGCGGTGGTGGTGGTCTTGCCGCTGGAACCGGTGATGCCCACCACCGATGCTGGACAGAGGCGGGTGAACAAGCGCGTTTCGCTGCTCAGCGCTAGGTCCCGCCGCCGCGCCTCGACCAGGATTGGGTTCTCCAGAGGGACACCAGGACTGACAAAGACCACCTCCACATCGTCCAGCAGCGCAACCGGGTGGCCACCCAGGGCATAAGTCACGGGCAGATCAGCCAGCGAAGCCAGATTATCGGCCAGGGCCCTGGCTGGCTTGATATCCGTGACGGTCACGTGGGCGCCACACTCTGCCAAGAAGCGAGTCAGAGCGGTTCCCTCACGCGCCAACCCGACGACCAGGGCGTCAACGCCGCTGAAATCGTGGCTCATGCCGTATACCTTGTATCTCTTGCTTCGTCCACCCGGTATCTCCAGAGCGTGGCTCAACTGAACCGGTCCGCAGGCCTTCGCCGTATGCGAGGCCATTGATCGCTGCTCGCCTGCCGCACTCTCACAGCAGTGCCAGGGCGATGCCGAGCATCGCCCCGAGTACAGCAATGATCCAAAACCGTTGTGTGACGTGTGTCTCGCTCCAGCCCAACACTTCAAAGTGCAGGTGGAACGGCGTCATCTTGAATATGCGGCGCCCGGCGCCCGTGAGCCGCCGGGTTAGCTTGAAATAGCTCACCTGGATAAGGACAGAACCTGCCTCGGCGACAAAGATCAGGCCGATGATGGGTAGGAGCAGCCATTGGAACGACATCAACGCGACCACGGCCAGCGTCGCACCCAGGGCCAGTGAGCCCATCCCACCCATAAAGACCTCAGCGGGATAGGCGTTGAACCAGAGGAAAGCAAAGAGGGCGCCTACCATTGCAAGACAGAACGATAGCAACGGGAATTGTCCTTGGAGAAAGGCGATGATGCCATAGGCTACAAAAGCTACGGCGGCGATGGAAGCAGCCAGTCCGTCGAGACCGTCGGTGAGATTGACGGCATCGACCGTCCCGACGATGATCAAGGTGGCAATGGGTACGTACCAGATTCCCACATCCACGACCTCAGCCATGGTTGGGATGCCTACCTCGTGCAACCCAAGGAATTGAGGATGATGCAGCCCGATGGCCGCCAGGAGCGCCAACAGGAATTGAAGCGGTAACATCACCCGGGCGCGTAGCCCCTTGCCCCCAAACCAGCCGCGAACCTCCGAGAGGTCGTCCAGGGCGCCCAGGGCGCCAAAGGCGATCATGATCAGCAGAGGCAGCAGGATACTCTTGCCAATGAGTGGGCTACCTTCCTCAAAATTGAGAAAGGCCAGAATCTCCTTTCCCGCGTCAAAACCACTGAGGAAGTTGGCAAAGTTCATCACCACGGCAATCAACGTGACCGGTACAAGAAATATGAGGCCGCCCATCGTTGGTGTACCCATCTTGGTTCGATGAGAGGACGGAAGCTCCACGCGGATCTGTTTGCCGATGCGCCACTTGCGCAAAAGGCGGATCACCGGCGGTCCCCAAATGACGGCGACAAAGAAGGAGACGGTGCCCAAGGCGAGGGCAAATGGCATTGGTCGAGCGTTCATGCCCGCATGTCCTTGGCTTGCAGTTTGGCCGGTCTGGAAGATTGGGTCAGTGCGGTGACGATTTCTTCCATGTCCATCCCCCGCGAGCCCTTGACCAGGATCTGGTCGCTGCCCGTACCAGTTCCGATGAGCGCCCTGAGGAGATCCACGGCCTGGGAATTGGTCTCCACCAGGTGCACCGCGTCGGAGATCATCCCGGCTCTCAAAGCCTCCTGGCCGATAAGACGTCCCAGGTGGCCAACAGTGATGAGGAGGTCAGCCACATCGCGGACGCACCGTCCCACAAGCTTGTGACCCTCCTGTTCGTAGCGCCCCAGTTCGTACATGTCGCCCAAAACGGCGATCTTGCGCCCTTCCAGTTCTTCCAGTAGATTCAGGGCAGCGACGCACGACGCGGGACTGGCATTGTAGGTGTCGTCCAGAATGAGGGCTCCAGATGGACCTGGTACCGCAAACAACCGTAGCTGGGTTGATTGGTCTCGCAGCCCGGTCATGATCTCCTCCCACGACAGATCCTCGACCAAGCCCACTGCGGCGGCGCACAGGGCGGTGTGGACGCTGTGGCGGCCCAACATCAGCACATGGGCGTGGATCGTCTCCTGGTCGCGGTGGAACCGGAAGCGGATGCCCTCCAACCCTTCGCTCTGGATATCGTCAGCCCACAGGTCGGCGTTGGGATCTAATCCGTAGGCAAATATGCGGGCGCGTGTTTGGCTCGCCATCGCACGTACCCGTTCGTCGTCAGCGTTGAGGATGGCAACGCCTCCCTCTCCGGCTGGCGGCAGGGCTTGGGGCAATTCAGCCTTGGCCAGGGCGATACGGTCGATGGTGCCCAGCCGCTCCAAGTGGCTGGGACCGACGTTGGTGACCACTCCCACTTGGGGCACAGCGATTTCGGCCAGTTGAGCGATTTCGCCCACATCGTACATACCCATCTCCAGCACCACCCGCTCGTGGTTGGAGGTCAACTGCAGCAGTGTCAGCGGCAGTCCGATCTCATTGTTGTAATTGCCCTCGCTCCTCAAGGTGCTGTAGCGCTGGCTGACCACGGTGGCGATGATCTCTTTGCTGGTGGTCTTGCCCACGCTGCCCGTGATGGCGATCACCCTCACATTGTGCTGTCGTCGCCAATAGGCCGCTGCTCGTTGGAGACCTGCCAGGCTGTCAGGCACGATCAGGCAGACACAATCCGCGAATCTGCAGATTTTCAGATCTGTCGTATCCAGGGTCGTACAGGTGGCAGCCTGTGGTGCTTGCTCAGCAATGACAGCTACTGCGCCATTGGCAATGGCCTGCGGGATAAAGTCGTGGCCATCTCGCTGCCCTTCACGCAGGGCGACAAACAGGCAGCCGGGTGTTGCTAGTCGTGAGTCAATCACCGCCGTGCGAATCCTGGTGGCACCCTCCGGTGGTACCGCCCGGGGCGGTGGCCGCCGGTCTGCCAGACTCAGAATCAGATCGGTCAGCGTCAGTCTGCTCGGATTCGTCTCCATGACCTATATCAACGCACCGCTAGCCGGACATCGTCGGGCGGGATCTGCATGTACACAAGCAGCCTGCGGGCGATGGCCTTGAAGGCAGGTGCAGCCGTATGAGCTGCCCACCGTGAGGTCCTGGGTTTGTCCAGCTTGATCAAGACGATGAACTGCGGGTCATCGGCTGGAGCATACCCCACGAAGGACACTATGGTGTCCTTCCGATGGTACCCGAATGCCGTCGGGATCTGAGCTGTGCCTGTCTTGCCAGCGATGCGGTACCCAGGCACCCGGGCTTCGGTGGCCTCTCGCTCCACCGTCTTGGTCAGCATGGTCGTTAGGGTCTCCGCCGCCTTCATTGAAATGGCTTGTCGCTCGATCTTGGGCTCTATCTGGACTATCCCGCTCCCTTGCCCTCGCTCATCCCCTGTGATGCGTTGCTTAACGATGTACGGTCTCATCAGCCGGCCCCCATTGGCAACAGCGGCGGCGGCCGTTATCATCTGCATGGGAGTGACGGCGATGCCCTGACCGAAGGAGTTGGTTCCCAGTTCTGAGGGGAACCAGTTCTTATCCCCAGGCAGTTTCATCATGCCCGGCCCTTCGCTATCCAGATCGGCGCCGGTCAAATCCCCGAAGCCGAAGCGTCGCAGGTACGTGTAGAATCGATCCTTGCCCATCGTGGTGCTGATGTAGGCGGCGATGGTATTCAGCGACTGGGCCAGCGCCTCGGTCATGGTCACCTCGCCGTGAGCCTTGCGGTCCGCATTTTCGATGATCCGGCCGCCGACCTCCATCCTACCTTCGTCATAGACCGTCATATCAGGAGTGATGATCCCCGAATCCAGCCCAGCACCCCAAGTGATGATCTTGAGGACTGAGCCCGGTTCCCATAGCTTGCTGACCGATGGGTCGGGAAGGAGAGCGGGATCGGTGGTTGCATACTCGTTTGGGTCATAGGACGGGAGGCTAACGAGGGCCAGCAGGGCGCCAGTCTTGGGATCCATGACAATGACAGTTCCGCTTTCGGCTTCGAACTGACGCAGCGCTCGCTGCAATTCCTGTTGGACCATGTATTGGATGTTGAGATCCAGTGTCAGGATCAGGTTCGTGCCTGCCTCAGCGCGGCGCACGACCCGCGGCGCACGAGGGAGCTCCCTTCCCATGCCGTCCGTCTCCACGATTATGCTTCCTGGGATCCCTTTGAGGGGTAGATTGTAGTGACCTTCCACCCCGTAGAACCCGTTATTCGTGTTGTTGACAAAGCCAATCACGTGACCCGTTAAATCGGCCATGGGGTAGACCCGCAGGGACTTGGGCTCACAATGAAGGCCGGCGATACCCCAACCGGCTATCGTCTCACCGATCTCCTGTGGGACCGAGCGCGCTACTAACGCCCAGTTATCGCCTGAGGCTAGCTTCGCATACAACTTGTCTCTGTCTAGGCCCAGGGGTCCTGCCAGCAGCTCGGCCAGAGCCTTCGGATCGGCTATCTGCTTGGGCGAGGCCGTGATCTCCCAGTCGAACACATTCATCGCCAAAAGGTGACCATGGGCATCTGCGATGTAGCCCCGCTGAGGGAGCACTTCGCGCTCTCGCTCACACATCAGGTCATGCACATCTTTGAGATCGCGGTGTCCGATCACCTGGTAGCGGACTAGCTGAGCTGCCAGCACAGCCAGACCAAAGGTCAGGCACAAGGCAAGTACCGTGAGACGGCGGTGGTCGATTTGCGGTGTTTTGTCGTCGTTCATGTTCATTGCTGTGCGATCGGGAGTCAGTGGGTCGTTCCCGTCTCGAACCAGGTGCGGGCTTCAGTCACGACGGTTCCCAACAGGGACCCGTCCTCAGATATCGATGTTGCCGGCCTCAAGGCAGCTGTGTCGCTGACGGCGGTCAGGGAGGAACCGCCTGCAATGCCCCTGTCATCGGTGGGCTTGGAGGAGTTGCGCGACAAGGGGATATAGAGCGGAATCTGGGGCTTGTATCCCTGTCGAATGGCCTCCTCCTCCAAACCCTTGGGTGTCCAAGACTCAGCAGACTGTAGCAGAATGACAGCGTTATCGCGCTCCAGCTTCTCCAATTCCTTTCCTCGCTCATAGATTTGTCGGTCAGTCGAGGCGACCTGCAAAGCTGAGACAAGATGCAGCCAACTGAACAGGATGAGCAAGACGGCAAAGATGCCAATAGCCGCCTGTACCGGTAGAGCACGATTATTCTCACCTGCCCGCGTTCGTTCTCGCGCCTGCGCGACAGGCATGGGTGCTGAATGACTTGCCATGAATCGCTCCTACCACGGTCCACAATGCTCAGCGTGACAAACTACTTCTTCATGTCCTATTCTACCATGATATCCGGTATTTTGCAAATCTCAGGTCCTAAGGCTGCAAGTAATCGCTTTGCTACCTATTTCTATGGAATTAATCGATTATAGTCAGAAAATCCTATCTAACAATCCAATTTCTTGTCTTCCTACCTTGTTCGAGTCACTCTCTCGCCTAGCATGGTTAGTGAGTTCGACGGTTGCTCATCCTGAGAGACGTTCCGCGATCCTCAGTCTGGCGCTGCGGCTTTTCGGATTGCAGGCGATTTCTCTGACGCCGGGCCGGACTGGCTTTCGGGTGATTATCCGCAACGTGGCCCGATGTTGGCAAACACAGACGGGTATCTCAGGCGGACAAAGGCAGTCCCGTGCTTCCTCCTGACAGAAGCGCTTAACTAGCCGATCTTCAAGCGAGTGAAAAGAGATGACAGCCAGCCGGCCTCCGGGTCGAAGCAGGTCTCGAGCCTGGGGTAGCGCCTGGGCCAAGCTGGCTAGTTCGTCGTTGACGGCGATCCGCAAAGCCTGGAAGGTTCGGGTGGCGGGATGGATTCTGCCCCGGCGGCCGGTGGCGTGTACCACGAGACCGGCCAGTTCGCTGGTGCTGGTCACTGGACGGGCAGTGACGATGGCCCTGGCAATGCGGCGGGAGCGGCGTTCCTCACCGTAGAGCCACAGCAGTTCGGCCAGTTTGGCTTCGGGCAGGCGATTAACCAGGTCCGCTGCTGGTTGACCCCGGCCGGGATCCAGCCGCATGTCCAGCGGGCCGTCTGCGCCAAACGAGAACCCACGTCCTGCGTCTGCCAGTTGCCGGGACGAGAGGCCCAGATCCATCAGCACCCCGTCTACGGGCTCAAAGCCGAGGGTGAGGGCCACGGCCTTCAGGTTTCGAAAGTTGGCAGCCTGCAGAGTCACCCTGTCGCCAAAGCGGCGCAATGCCTGCCGCGCAAAGGAGACCGCCTCTGGATCGGCATCGAGCCCAAGCAACTGGCCGTCCGGCGCCGAAGCGCGGAGTATGCCGGCGGCGTGTCCGCCCGCACCCAACGTGGCATCAATGTATCGCCCCTGGGACCGAACCTGCAACCCGGCAAGTACTTCATCGTAAAGCACTGGGACGTGCTCCCTGGGATGGTCCATGCCGCTTGTCCCCTGTTCTTGGACTAGATGCCCAAGCTGGCAAACTGCTCGGCGCGGCCCTCGGGATCACTGTAACTGTGCTGTAGACGCGCTCGCCAGTGCTCCGGGTTCCAGATCTCGCAGTGATCGTACAAGCCAATGATCACCGCATTCTTGTCAATGTTCGCGTATTGGCGTAGATACAAGGGCAGATTTACCCGCCCCTGCTTGTCTGGTACTGAGTTCGATGCACCGCCAAACACCTGGCGGCGGAATTCGCGAGCCTTGGGGGCGGTTCGGGGCAAGGCACTGATTCGCTGTGCTAACTCGCCCCAGCCATCGAGGGGGTACAGCCACAAGCAAGGATCGATACCTTTGGTGACGACGAGGCCGGCG
>CBDUWJ010000115.1:0-7171 GCA_965370895.1 uncultured Anaerolineae bacterium
GCCCATGATCAGAGCCAAAAAGAGCACGATGCATTGGGTTCTCATTTGATTCTCCGACGAACACTCAAAGGCCACTGACACCTGCCTGCGCTAGGCAAGCGCCAGTGGCCCTCAAAATCAGAGTTCTATGCGGGCGGGCAGAGCCCGCCCGTTGTTGACTGCCAACTATTGCCCAATGCCGTCGTAGGCGTAGAGCTGGTCCATCACCTGGTCGACCTCGGGTGGTTCGTTCATGTCCTCGTTGACGACGCAGACGATGTCTTGGGCACTGGTGATCGTCGCCGAACCGATCCAATTGTCGGACAGCAAGCTATCGGCCGGCTGGTAGAACAGGTGCGTGGCATTGGGAGCGATAGAGGGCGATGTGTTCGTACCGGCGATGCCGCCATACGCGATGGTCATGGTGGCAGCCGCGGTGCCAATATTCTGGCAGGTGACGCTCGTGTTGAACTTGTAGTACCGGCGCATCACGATGGGCGCCCGGACCGTCTTTGCGCCAGCGGCAAAGCCCTCGTAGCTGGCTGCGCGGTTCTTGTTGGTCGACTCGTTGACCAGAACGACAATGGGCTGGCCGTTGGTGCTTTCGACCTTGGCACCAAGCAACTGACCAGCGGCAACCCCGTCCGAGGGGGTGTAGCGGCTGTCCGCCGCCCCGGGGGCAATGGTTGTGGTCTTGACCGTTCCGTCAGAGTAGGTGATGGTCACATTTGCTGCGCTGGTACCCAGGTTCTGGATCACCAGAGCCGTGTTGTACCCATAGAAGTTGTTCATGATGACCGGCGCGTAAGCCAGGGTGGAACCGCCGGGGAAGGGACCGTAGGAATATAGCTGATTATCAGCGGCTCCCCTGCCATAGATGTTCACAACAGCCGCGACATTGCCGCTAGCGCCACTGATCTTGGCCGAATAGAATTGGTCATCGGCCAGTTCTGGCAGACCCTCCTGCTCGAACGTGGCATAGCCATTCATAGCAACGCTGCTCTCGGTCTGGGTCTTGACCGGAGTCGAGCTCCCAGCCGCAAAGATCTCCACTGTGATGTCCATTGCGGCACTGCTGGCATTCTGCACGACTATGTTCGAGTAGTAGTTGTAATAGTTGTCATAGATGCCAGGTGCATAGAGAATGCTACTGGGCTGAGTCACGCCGCTGTAGCTGGCACCACTGTTGGGGTCGCTATAGTTCACAACCGCTGCGATCTCCTGCTGGTCGCAGGTCACCACACCGGCATACTGACCGTCGGCGACGGTGGTGTCCGACGGCACGTAGATGTAGGCGCTCTCGCCCACGGGAATGGGGGCCAGCGCACCGCTAGAGTACTTTTCGACACCACCGGCATCGTAGAAGCTGAACTCGCAGTTTGCTGCGACGGTGCTCAGGTTCTGGATGCGGAATGCCGTGTCAAAGGGTCCTCCGGGCGCCGGCACATCTGCGCTGACAGCAAGGGGTACTGCTGTCAGTAGGACCATGACTAACAAGAAACCTAGGTACTTTTTCATTCTTAGCCTCCTCCAGATTTTGTGTTGCAGGCAGAGACCTGCTGGCTTGGGCAAATCGTACCCGCATTCTACCCGATCCAGGGCCGTTAGTCAATAGCCCATTGGTAGTAACTTCAGGCGATCCGCAAGGTTGTCTGGTGCTGCTGACAGGAAGGGACTGGATAAACGTCTGATCCATATACTCCTTTTGGATTAGTGCCGAGTTCCCGCCAGAAAGCCCCGAGTGCCGCTATGGGGACGGGGCGAGTCGGTGCATCTCAGGGGCGGTAGCGCTGGAGCTGCGCACTGATCTGGCTGGGCAAGGTCGGAGATCGATGCCCATGACATTGGACCACGCCGGGCGGAAGTTCATTCTGCCCCGGGCCGGTTGCGTCCCATCAGGCGTGCCAAGGCCCACATGAGTCCACCCCACACCAGGTCACTGACGATGAAGAGCATGCGCAGCAGGACGGCGATCAACAGAGCCCCCACCAGGGGCATGTAAGGGCTTAGGAAGGCCGTCAAGGTCAATTCCGGGATCCCCACTCCGATCGGCACAAACATGGTAATCAAAAAGCCGAGACCGCCGGCCAGGGCCCAGATGCGAATGGCGTTCCTCAGGGTTATGCCAGCGTCTGGCGCGACGCCCTGGATCAGCAAGAAGAGGATCAAGCCGCCGACGATGTAGGCAGCCGCGTAGAGGAGTGCCCACAGCGCCAGGTCTCTGTTCCTGGGCATAGCTGTCGTCGAGAGCTTGGCTAGGCCATTGCGGGCGAACTGGGGCACCCAGCGCTGACCGCGCACTGAGGGAAGCGTCCGCAGTCCCCAGGAGATGGCCAGGACGAACAGCGCAAGCAGCACTGAACCCAGCAGCCAAGAGCCGGGACCGGGTACGCTCAGGGCACCGCCCAGGGACGCGGCCGCTGCAATGAGAAGTAACCACTCCAGCCCGCTGGCGGCGAGGGTAACGCGCGCACCAATGCCCCACTCACGGTATATCACGGTTCTGCCCGCGAGATACCACACGGCGCCCGGCAGCCGGCGCATCAGATGGGTGTAGGCATAGATCTCAATGTCACGCCATCCACCGCTGAGTTGACCGAGGCGCGCAATCATCATGCCCCAGACCCAGGCCTGGACAATCAGTGATAGGGGATACAGCAGGAATCCCTGTGCACACGCAACCAGGTAGGCGCGCGACATGGCGCGCCAGTTGTCGAACTGGCGCAGCTCTTCGCGCCCCTGTATCAACAGGAACACCAAGAACGCAACGGTGAAGAGCAGCGTGCCTGCTTTCATCCAAAGTCGCAGGCGTGGGCTGTCTTGCACCCTGTGCCAGGCCCCGCGCAGCGCATCGTAGATCAACTTCATGCGCTCGTCTCTCCAGTGGCCCGTTTTCGAGCAAACAAGGTGATGATGGACGACAGACGTGCCTGGCTGATGGTCCAGAAGGCCGGCGCGAGGGCAAGTCGAATCGGAAAACTGCGCAGCCCTCGCAGTGCCCATTGTGGCCAGCGTGCGCCTGGTGAAACCCGATCTTCGAGGTAGAACTGCAGGCTCAGCACCCAGGCGTGGTAGCTGCCGGCAATGCAGCGGAACTGTTCCACATGCAAGCCCAGTTCGGAGAGCCCAGCGACCAGGGACTGTCGGGGGAAGTAGTAAAGGTGGCGGGGCAGGTCCCAACCCAGCCAGGTCGGGCCAAACAAGTGTCTCTCCAGGCTTTCCAGATTGGGGATGCGGAGGACCAATAGCCCATCGTCCTTCAGTAGACGATGGGCCTCGGTTAGATCGGCCCAGGGATTGTGCAGGTGTTCCAGCACGTCCCAGAGCGTGATTGCATCGAAAGAACTCCATGGAAGCGCAGCCTGTCGCAATGTACCGGTGTGCACTTGCAGGTCAAAGCGTTGTCGAGCATACGTGGCCGCTGCCGAATCTGGCTCTATACCGGTTACATCCCAACCCGCCTGCTGCATTTCGTGGAGGAAGATACCGGTGGCACAGCCGACGTCCAGGAGACGGCGCGGTTCCGGGGAACCGTTTTCCCTTCTTGAGGAACAGGGAGCCTGGAGACGCTCTATGGCCCTACGCCGCTTGAGAAAGTCGTAGCGGCGGTCCCATTGCCGCCAAAGGGTAGGCTCATCTTCCACCGCGCCGATGAAGTTGATATAGTCGGGCGGATAATAGTAGCCTATCGAGTCTTCGGTGGGGCGTGGGTTTTGGCGCAACCACCCACACTGCCGGCACTCGACGATGCGGAAGTTGCCTGGCAAATGATGCAAACGATCAGGCCCTTCGAACAGTGTCTGTTCCTCGTCAGAGCCACAGTGATCGCACCGGGCATGTTCGGACCTGACCTCTGGTGGGAACCAGGCGCTCATTCGTACTCCGAAGGGGTTATCGGTAGTATCATGTCGTTGGTTGTGGGAAAGGGGCCAAGGGGCTTGCTCAGTCCCTCCCGCACGCCCACCCAGAAGTGCTTGAGCATCTTGCCATTGCCCTTGACCAACTCTCGGGCCATGAGGTAGCCCACGTGAACAGGGAGCGAGATGAAGACCGGCCGCCCGTGGCGCCGGTAGTACCGCGTGCTGCTCTCTCCCCACACTTTCCAGAATAGCACCTCTTTGCCCGTGGCGCGGGTGCTCTTGGAGATCTTGTGCCACATCCTGGCTTCTGGCACGAACTCAATATGCAGACCATGAGTGCGCACACGATGTGAGAAATCCCAGTCGTCAAAGAAGAAAAAGTAGCCGGGATCAAACAGGCCCACTCTCTCAAAAGCACGCCGGTGGATGAGCAAGCCGCAGCTCAACGCATACTCCAGGAAGAAGGGTCTGTCCAAGTCTGCGCTGGGGCGATCCTGCCCCACGCTGACGTGGGCGGGTGGAAAGGTACGGTAGCGCCCGCCGGCGGACCAGACTACCTCGGGGTCGTCATAGTAGAGAATCTTGGGCACCAGGATGCCAGCCTGCGGATCGTCCTGGCCAGCCTCAAGCAGGCGGTCCAGCATCTCGGGATCCACGATGGTGTCGTTGTTGAGCATCAAGATGTACTCGGCCCCAGCGCGCAGGGCGTGGCTGAAGCCAACGTTGAACCCCCACGGTACTCCCAGGTTGCGGCCGGTCTCGATCACCTGCACGTCGGGGAAATCGGCGCGGACCTTGTCCGGGGTGCCATCGGATGAACCATTGTCCACGACGACGACTCTCATATTCTCATAGTCGATCTTGGCAAGCGATTCCAGGCACTCGCGTGTGTCATCGTAGTGGTTGAAGGTGAGGACAACCGTGTATACCTGCGGTGCAAGTGCCTGGCCAGATCGTGTCTGAGATGATTCCTGCATAGTCACATCTCCTGCCTTAGTCGAGACGAGCCTGGGTGGTGGAGTTGGGGCCAGAGCGGTGGACAGAGCCAGCGCATTGGCATAGATGTCGTCCAACTCCAGGTGTTCAAACTCCGCAGATCGTCCCAATAGATGCAAATTGCACAGGGGCGCCAGCACCTGCTGGACCGAAGCCAGACGACTGGCGTAAGTGAGGTCATAGACAGCATAACCGTATCCCTCGTGAAGCACCATGGAATCGAGAATCTCGGCGTGCCGTACCAGGCCGGCTCGCACGATATCGTCGATCACTTTCTGCTCCAGATTTGTGTGTTGGCTGGTGACCTCGGCGCACAGTACGGTCTGGTGCGGTGGTTGGTCGACGGCGCTGAGATTCTTGAATTCCACCAGCCGGTTAATGGCAGAGTTCTTGTCCATGAAGTAGAGCCAGTGGTTGTCGGACACCACGGGGCGGTTGATGAGCAGATATACGAACCGTACTCCCTGGTATGTTAGCGGGAATTCGCGGCCTAGCAGCCTGCCCAGTATAGTCAGCGAAACCGTGGAAATGACGTGGTCAAACGCCTCGCGGTGGTGGCTGTCCCCTTGTTCGTACACAACCGTCTCAACGCGGGGGAGTTCCTCCGGAACTGCATGCCCGCTGATCTCCAGGGCACGAACGGGGGCACTGAGCCGCACCCGGTCACGGATGTCGCGGTAGAGGCGATCAGGAATGGCACCATATCCCCCACGCACGGGGTAGTAGAAGTAGCTAAAGTGTCTCTTGGAGCTCTGACGCAGAAAATCAAACGGGCCAGCGATTCTGATCTTGCGACGCGCCCAGTCCGCGGAGATCTGGCTACCGGGTAGCCCAAACATCTTTTCAGTATATGGGCGGAAGAAGAACCGGTTGAGGGCTGCGCCATATCGGTGTTCCACGTAATCATCGAAGGAATGTAGGGCGGCTTCCGTCTGTCTCTCAGGGCCGACAGGCTGGAACTCTGCGTTTGCCGGGAGGTGTGGGCGAAAAAGATAGCTCAGGATGATACGGGTTGCTGTGACAGGGAAGTAGCGGCACAGGAGCTCAACGACATTGACGGGGTCGTGGATCCACTTGTCGGACAAGTAGAGCCTGCTGCGGCGGATATGTCGCCCCATTGGAACGAGGGAGAGCAGGTGACGCAACACCGCCTCATCCTGGGTGAAGAGGCGATGAGCACCCAGGTCACAGGTAAAGTCATGCCAGCAAAGACTGCGCGAGATGCCACCAACATAGGGGCGCGCTTCAAAGACGGTGACGTCCGCGCCTCGTTGGTCCAGCAGCCATGCCGCGAACAAGCCGGCTGGACCGGCACCCAGGATACCTACTTTCATGTTCAGGGGGACCCTGAACAGCCCGCTCTACGCGGGGTCCATAGGGCCATGGGGGATCGCACTGTCCGGGCCTGCTGCCCTTCAACCGATGTGCTACGGAGCATGTTTGAGGATCGATGGCAAGAACACGCGACGCGTCTCCCCCAGCACGGCCCACGGGGAGAAATGTGAGGGCGTGGCAACGACCGTATTGGCGTCCGGGTGCACTATGCTGGTTGGCTCTTTCGCCCACTGGCCTCCATTCCAGGAATACAGGGCAAGGGTGCTCTCGATCACTGCACGCGCACCTGCGTCGGTGTATTGAATGGTAACGGTGTACGGACCTGTGGGAAGCGCTGGTCGCCCCGTATCGCTGTAGACGCCAGCGGTTTCAAAGAAGCGATTCACTCCCACCAGATCACCGGTTGTAGTCTGGTCACTCTGGAAGCGAATCGTGTGTGTGACCGTCGCTGTATCGGCAAAGGTATTCGATGGGAAGGTGTAGATGATGCTATCAATGGTGGAAGTGAGGCTGCCGCCGCTGCTTGGAATCTCTGCCGCAACCTGCACAGGCAGGGCAATCGTGTCGGTATAGACCGTGGATCCAATTATGTAGATCCCCGTGTAGAGCACATTGGTCGTATCAGACCAGGCCCGCTTACACCTACTATTCCACCACTCATGATCGTCGGCGGCTGGAAGACTGCCGTGCACTTGATCGGATAGGTTGAGCCATCGCGAAAACCGCAGCTCACCATTTCGGAACCAGGCTTCATAGTCCTGCCCGCCGCTCACCTGTTGGGGTTCTGCCCATCCCCAGGCGTACAGAACCGATTCGCAGCCCGGGATGGCTGGCAGTGTCGCTGTCGAATTGAAGGCATAGCGCTGATACACAACGCCTACGTGCGGGCTGAGCTTGCACACCGCATTTGCTTTGGGGCTTTCGCCTGCAGGAACTCCGGTGGCTGGGTTGTCGCACATGCTCACGCGAGCCGGCGAAAGGGGCTCGCCCCACAATTCTGT
>CBDUWJ010000116.1:0-7137 GCA_965370895.1 uncultured Anaerolineae bacterium
TTGTCGCGACGAGCCAGGAGCCAGTCGCGCAGGGAATCATCCACTTTGATGGTGCATTGGCGGCAGTCCTCGGGGGTAGCGCCCTCGAGGAGCAGGGCGGGAAAGCCCTGGAAGTAGGGAAGGGTGGCGTCGTAGCAGTGCATGAGCTGGACGGCGGTGACGCGGCAGTTGATCCAGGCGCCATTGTCAAAGTGGGCGACGACAAGGATGTTATTGGCCGCGCCCAGGTTGACGTCGCCAGTGGCCAGGACGTAGTTGGCGCTCATCTGGTCGCGGACGCCAGCGATGGCGTTGTAGTTGACGCCGCGCTTCAGGCTCAGCTCGAACAGATCGCCCTCGTAGGTGCGACCGGTACGGATGGCCTCGTGGACCAGGCTGAGGGCCTTGCGCTCAGGACCGTTGACCAGGCTGTTGGCAGCGAGGCCCGCTGCAAAGACCACGGGCAGGGGCAGCAGCAGCAGGAACCAGCCCCGTGCATCCAGGCGGCCCTGAGAATCGGTCTCGGCGGCGATGCCCTCCAGGCGGTAGCTCTGGAGGAGACCGAGGATGGCTAGACAAAGCACGACAAAGAAGGCGGCCATGAGCAGCCGCGCCCGGGCAGCGGCGCTGTAGGCATAGACCGGCTGGCCCCAGAAGCGGGGATCGGCGAGCCAGATGGTGAGGCTCCGGCCTTCGTAGGGCAGGTGGCCGATGGTCCAGATCATAGCCGCCGCCCCCAGAAGCCAGACCAGCGCCCCCCACGCTGCGCTGCTGCGCCAGGAAGCTAGCCAACCAGCCAGCCCACCAAGCAACACCAGGGCCAGGGTACCCAGGAAGAAGGGGGCCAACAGGGCGCGAACGTGAGCCGTGCTGAGGGCAATGGTTTGAGGCAGCCAAGCCCCCAGCGCGAGGGCCAGGCCAACGAGCAGGCCACTGCGCAAGCCGAGCAGGTGCTGGAGCCGCCGTAGTTCTATCTCGTTCTCGGAGGGGAGCATGTCATCCGCGGGAACCCCGCAGCCTGGGATCGAGGATGTCGCGCAGGGCATCGCCGATGAGGTTCCAGCCCAGGCCAAAGAGCAGCAGGGCCGCACCGGGGAAGACGATGATGTACCAGTGGACGTCGAGGCTGAGGATCCAGTCGCGGGCAAAACTGACGATCTGGCCCCAGTCGGCGTAGCCGATGTCGGTGCCAACGCCCAGGAAGCTCAAGGTGGCGAAGGAAAGGACATAGTCGCCGACGCGCATGGAAGCCAGGACCAGGATAGGATAGATGGCGTTGGGCACAATGTGACGCACCAGGAGACGAGAGTCTTTGACGCCCACCACGCGCGCGGCCAGCACATAATCGCGCTCGCGAGCGGAGAGGATCTCACCCCGGATGACACGAGCATAGGTCATCCAGCCAAAGGTGATGAGGGCGATGGTGGCCGGCCAAATGCCCCGTCCAAAGAGGGGCACCAGGATGGCTGACAGGGTCAGGGCAGCCAGCAGGAAGGGAAAGGCCATAAAGACCTCGGTGATGCGCATCAGCAGGTCGTCCAGCCAGCCGCCATAGTAGGCAGAGATGGAGCCAACGATCATGCCCATGACGACGGTCACGGAAGTGATGACAACACCCACGAACAGCGCGGTGCGAGCGCCCCAGACGATGCCATAGTAGATGTCAAACTGGCCGCTTGTCGTGCCAAAGAGATGGACCCAGTAGTCCTTGCCGAGCAGAGCCTGGTACCAGCCCGGAACCGAGGGTGGATTGAGGTTCCAGACGGTGCCCGGCGGCTTGGGCTCGGGGCTATAGCCGTCGCGGGGGATCAGGTAGGGATCAAAGCTCCCCTCGGCGGGAGGCATCAGGACAGGAGCAAAGGCGGCCATCAGGACAAAGATCATGACCAGGATCAGACCAGCGACAGAGAGAGGATTGGTGAACACACCGCGGATGAGGCGGTACCATTCGGGACCTATCAGCTTCTCGAGCCTGGTGTGCTCCCGCAGGACAAAGGCATCCGCCTCCTTGGCAACAGGGGTCTTGCGCCTGCGGATCGCTTTTTCGGTCATGGGCGAGCTCCCTATCGCAGGCGGATGCGCGGGTCGGCAAAGGCGTAGAGCACGTCGACGACCAGGTTGGCGACGATCAGCACGATCCCGCCGAACAGCACAAAGCCCAGGACAGCCAGGGCGTCCAGGCTGCTCGCGGCCCTGGCGGCTGCCGAACCCATGCCGGGGTAGTTAAAGATGACCTCGGTCACAACGACGCCATTCAGCATGCCCACAACCATCAAGCCGCCGACGGTCAGCACCGGGATGAGGGCGTTGCGGAAGGCGTGGCGATAGATCACGGTTCTTTCGGCCAGGCCCTTGGAGCGGGCGGTGGTGATATAGTCCTGGCGCATGGTTTCGAGCATGGACGAGCGCGTGACGCGCAGGATGCGGGCCCAGACTACGTAGGACAGGGTGATGATGGGCAAGACAAGGTGGCGCAGCGCATCCCAGAAGACGTCGAACCGCAGGTTGAGCACGCCGTCGAGGGTGTTCATGTGAGTGTAGCGATGAAACTCGGGCGACAGGACCACCATGGTCATCTGGTCCGAAAGGCGACCCGGCGGAAACCACTGCAGCTTGGCGTAAAAGATCATCAGGACCAGCAGGCCAAAGACAAAGGTGGGGAAGGACCAGCCCAGGGTGGCAAAGATGCGAATGGCCTGGTCGCCGAACTTGTTGTGGTAGATGGCGGCAACCACCCCCAGGACAATGCCGCCACCGATGATAGGGATGCAGGACCAAAGGGCCAGCTCCAGCGTTGCCGGCAGGCGCTGCTTGATCAGAGCGGCCACACTCTGGCGGCCGGTGCGCGAATAGCCCAGGTCACCTCGCAGCACACCGCCCTCCCACTCGCCGGTTACAGCATCCTTGCGGCCCACGAGCCAGCGCCAGTACTGAACGTGCACGGGGTCGTCCAGGCCATACTTGGCGATGAGGGCGTCGATGGCTGCATCATTGTGCGGAATGCTCTGCACGTAAAGCGCCGAACGTTCCACGGGAGAGAGCAATTGCAGCAACGCAAAGATCATGACCGTCACGCCCAGCATGGTGACGGGCAACTGCAGCAAACGTCGAATGATGTATCCGGTCATGATGGCAATCCATTCCAGGATAGGTGGTTCCGGCGGGGGGCAGTGGCCCCCGCCGGAAGGCATTCAGTCTACTACTCGCCGCCCGCCAGGGACAAGGGGTAGTGGTAGTTGGGTGACCAGATGGGGTTGTAGAAGTAGCCGTTGAGCCAGCGCTGCTCGTAGCGGCGCTCGCCCTGCTGGGAGAGGATGATCTGGGGCACATTGTCATAGTGCAGCTGACCCAGCTCGAAGTAGAGTTGCTCGCGCTTGGCCATGTCAGGCTCGACCACTGCCTCTTCGATGAGCGGGCGGAAGATCTCCTTAAACTCCTCGGAAAAGTTCTGCCGGCCGGAGAAGGTGCCGATCAGGTAGGGCTGCATCCAGTTGTGCGGGTCGTGATAGTCCTCACCCCAGGAGCTGATGGCAATGGGCAGTTGCCCGGCGCGGAAGGAGGCCAGGTAGGTGGGCCAGGGCAGGGTGACGACCTCGAGCTGGTACTTGGGGTTGATGGAGCGCAGGTTGTTCTGCAGGATGGCTGCCGAAGTCATGCGCATCAGGTTACCCGTGTTGGTGACCGCCTGCAAGCGGAAGCCCGTCTCTGGCAGAGCGCCATCCCAGGCTGCAGCCAGGTGCTCCTCGCACTTTTCCATGTCGAACTCATAGTACGGCCCGTCGTCGTTGTAGCCCAGCATGTTGGTGATGATCGGGGCATTGTTGCGAATACCCTCGCCGTTCTGCCCGTCAGCGATATAAGTGTCATAGTCGAAGCAGTAGGCAAAGGCCTTGCGCACGTCGAGGTCGGAGAAAAAGTCGGGTGGGATGCCGTTGCCGTCCAGTTGGCCGCTGCCGATGTAGGGATTGCTGCCCGACGAGTCGGTCCCGACGTTGTGGTTCACAAAGAGATCCGTCCGGCCGGTGGAAGGCATGTTGTACCACATGCGGAAGGGCTTGTCGGGGTTGTCGGTGGGGGTGCATTCGCCGGTGGTGGCATCGCATTTTTCCCCGACCCAGTCGTCGGCCTGGGGCCGGTTGGCATCAGGCACGGTGAACCAATCGGCGTCGCCCGTCTGAGCCATGGCAAAGCGGGTGCCCCACTCGGGCACGGTTTTGTGCACAATGCGGCTGATCTTGGCCAGGCCGCTGGGGCCACCGGGCCAGAACTCGTCGCCCTCCTCGCGCCAGTAGTCGTCCCTGGCCACCAGGACCCACTCCTCGTCAGGCGTCCAGTGGTCGAGGACGTACGGGCCCGTGCCGTTGATGATCCTGGCTAGCTTGGTGTCCTCAGCACCTGGCGCGTAAAAGTTCTGCCAGGTGTCGCAGGAGCCGTCCCAGTCACCCTGCTCGATGGTCCATTCCTTGTCGATGACATAGGCCCAGGGCCGGGAGATAATGGGCAGGAAGGGGCCCCAAGCCTGAGGAAGCGTGACCGTGAAGGTGCCAGCCTCGTCATCATACGCAAGGCGGGATTTGACCTCCTCGCAAACGGCCGCCAGCTCTTCCGGAGAGGCGTTGGCGATCAGCCCGTCCCGGTCGCCAGCGTACTCGCCATCGGCGATCGGCTCGGTGATGTCGCCCGAGCCCCAGCCCATGATCGACTCGATCATCATCCACTGGCCGCTGTTGGGTCCCGACTGCAGCAAGGCACGCTCCCAGGAGTAGGCCACGTCCTCGGGGGTCAAGTCGTTGCCGTTGGCGAACTTGATGCCTTCGCGGATCTTGAAGGTGTAGGTCAGGCCATCCTCCGAGAGGCCACCGTTCTGCACGGTGGGCACCTCCTCGGCCAGCCAGGGTACGAACTCGCTGGCGCTCTCCCGGTTGTAAAAGACCAACCCTTCGATGATGTTGTTGATGGCGGCATAGCTGGAACCTTCATACGCAAGGTGGGGGTCCAGCATGGCGATGTCGGCGTTATCCACGAGGGTGAGGGTGGTCGGATTTGGCGCCTGGTCAAAGGTGATTACCTCGGGGACTGCGGTGACTTGCTTCTCGACCTCCACCTCAACAACCTGGGTCACCACCTTCTCGACGATCTGCGGTGTGCCCTGGACGATGACCGTCTCCACGATCGTCTTCTCGACGACCTGGGTGACGATCTTTTCGATGACCTGCGGTTCGGGTGTGGCCCCGCACGCGGACAACACGATGGGGGCGATCATGACCAAAACAACGAGGATCGCTAGCTTCTTGCTTGATGACATCTTCTGCTCCTTTCAGCTCATTACGATGGGATTCGATCCACGAGACGCCAGGCTCGGGGGTCCTGCTTACGAAACCGGTCCCGACGCATCACCTCCTTTGGGAAACACGACTACCTGGGAAAGGTGCCATCGTGGCACACAACAACGGATTTGGAATCGAACGGATATCCGTCAAGAGATCGATCCTCTGGCACCTCAATCCAATGTGGTGTGATAGAAGCTTGGTGGCCCTTCCAATGAAACAAGACATGCACCTGATAGGAAAACGTGTCCATGGAACCAGTCGTTCGCGAAGCGGCTCTATGTAGGCATCGTTGACGCCGATTTAACCAGTCAGGAACAAGCTCACAGCGAAGGCCATTATACACAGAACGGCGGTTTTGTCAAATTGGCCTTTTCGGGCTTTGGGTTGGTTGATGCCGGCCTGCGATGCTTTGTCATCGCCCTCTCTCGTTTCTTCATCCCGCTCCCAGAGTACGGGCCTACACCCTAACGCGTCATTCCTCTCGTTCTGTCATTCCTCTCGTGCTGTCGTTCCTCTCATGCTGTCATTCCTCTCATGCTGTCATTCCTCTCGTGCTGTCGTTCCTCTCGTGCTGTCATTCTGAACGAAGTGAAGAATCTCAGTTGGGCCTAGAAGAGACCCTTCACTAGCGCTACTAAGAAACCAGACCTCTGTCATTCTGAACGGAGCGCAGCGGAGTGAAGAATCTCCGTCTGCGGAACCGAGATCCTTCGCTGGCGCTCAGGATGACGGACTATGTGGCGCCCAGTTTCTTCCACATAGAGTGGCGGTACACGCCATGGATGAACTCAGGATGACGGATGCAAAGTCACCCAGAGAGTCGCAATACACCCAATCACCCAGGTCGCTTCACACTAACTTGCCAGATGGCGACAAGTCGTCTATAATGGTGAGGCAATGACCGAGCAAATGAACGAATCCGAGATTCAAGAGTATATGCGCCTGGCAAACGAGGATCTGACTGCAGCTCAGGATAACCTGCGACTGGGCCATTTGCGCGTCGCCGTTTCTCGGGCCTACTATGCCATGTTCTATGCAACGACGGCCGTCCTCGGCAGCCGGGGATTGTGGCGCAGCAGGCACCAGGGGCTCATTGCGGCTTAGGGCAGTTCTTTGTGAAGCTGGGGCTGGTCGACCCACGATGCGGGCGCATCTTGCGCGAGACGTTCAAGGCGCGGCTGGACAGTGACTATACTCCTCATCCCGACCTGAATGAGGCCTCTGCCCGGCAGCTCATAGCCGACGCGGAGAGCTTTGTGGGGCGTATGACTCAGCTCCTGGCAGAGCCCGCTGAGAACGACGAGGTGGACGATGCTGCCGAATAACCTGTCGGAACGCGAGTCGAGCGCCTTGCAGGCGTACGTTACTGCCGCTCAGGCACGCTTTGGCCCCCAACTCGTAGACGTCCTGCTCTTTGGCTCCAGAGCTCGTGGAGAAGCTAGCCCCAGCTCCGATGCAGATGTTGTCGTGATCCTCGATAGCCCCAGTGCCCAGGATCTGGGCGATGCTCGGGGGCTTGGTTTCGACATCCTGATGAACCACGGAGTGTACCTTTCGGTCCGAGCCATGAGCCAGCAAGGATGGCAGAGCCTGGCCACCATGCAGAGCATGTTCTACCGCAACGTATCGCGAGACGGCATCTCGCTCCTGCCCGTGCCTGCCTGACGCCGCTTCACCATCTCACCACAAACAGCAACCGTTAGGCCACGATCTGTCGCGTGCCTTGCGGTCCGTACTCACTTCCCTCGTCCTCGTGTTCATCGCCGGTGATGCGGAAGGGTGAGCGCTGGGAGAGGTTGTATAGGATATCGACTTGCTGGATGACGAC
>CBDUWJ010000117.1:0-7128 GCA_965370895.1 uncultured Anaerolineae bacterium
GCGGCTATAGCCGCACTCGCCGCAGCCGCAGCGAGTTGGTCACCACAAAAATGCTGCTGAAAGCCATCGCTCCCGCGGCGATCACGGGATGCAGCCGAATGCCCAACGAAGGATAAAAGACCCCAGCCGCCAGTGGGATCAGGATGATGTTGTAGAAAAAGGCCCAGAACAGATTCTGCTTGATAGTCCGCATTGTCGCCCTGCTGAGAGCGATGGCCCGGGGCACTCCCCGCAGGTCGCCGCTCATGAGCGTGACGTCGGCTGCGGCCATGGCCACGTCGGTGCCGGTGCCGATGGCGATGCCCACGTCTGCCTGGGCCAGAGCTGGAGCATCGTTGATCCCATCGCCAACCATGCCCACCGTGCGGCGGCCGTCGCGGCCGCTATCTTCCTGCAGAGCCTTGACCTGAGCCACCTTGCCGCTGGGCAGTACCTCGGCCACTACCTGGATGGACCCGGCCCCTTCGGCTTCGCTGACGGCAATCTGCTGGCCGACAGCCTCGGCTGTGCGGCGGTTGTCACCGGTGATCATGATCACTTCCAAGCCCAGGTCCTGCATCTGCCGGATCGCCTCGACGGAGCCCTCCTTGATCGTGTCGGCCACGGCGATGACACCCACCGCTTCTCCCTCCACGGCAACGAGCATAGCCGTCTTGGCCTCAGTCTCCAGCCGCGCCAACGGGGCGTCGAGACTCTTGAGCGCCACGCCCTGCCTCTCCAGCAGCCGCGTCGAGCCGACTAGCACGCGTTGACCTTCCACGATCGCCAGGATGCCCTGGCCAACCACCGCCTCGAACCCTTCCGGCTCACTCAGCGCCAAGCCCTCCATCTGGGCCGCCCGGACGATGGCCTCGCCCAGCGGATGCTCAGAACCCCGTTCAGCCGAAGCTGCCAGGCGCAGCAGCGACGAATTATCCGATGAGGGCTGACGCCTCCCGGGGACGGGAGGTTGTCCGAGTAGCTGGCCAGCTTGGGACCTGGCCAGCGGTTCATTGTTCGTTGTCACGATATCCGTGACAGATGGCTCGCCCCGCGTGATGGTCCCCGTCTTGTCCAGCACAACCGTGGTCAGTTCGTGGGCGCGCTCCAGGGCCTCGCTGTTCTTGAACAGGATGCCGTGTTCCGCGCCGATGCCCGTGCCAACCATGATAGCCGTGGGCGTGGCCAAACCCAGCGCGCAGGGACAGGCGATTACGAGCACGGCCACCATGTAAATCATACTCTGGGTGAATCCCACGCCGCCAATGATGAGCCAGGCCAGGAAGGTGACCGTTGCCACGGCGATTACCACCGGCACAAAGACTGCTGCCACTCGGTCGGCCAGCCGCTGGATGGGCGCCTTGGAGCCTTGGGCCTCTTCCACCAGGCGGATGATCTGGGCTAGCGCCGTTTCTGCGCCGACACGGGTCGCCTCGAACTTGAGCAGGCCCTGCTTGTTGATCGTCCCGCCGACGACCTCGTCGCCCGGCTTTTTGTCCACCGGCAGGCTCTCGCCGGTGAGCATAGACTCGTCGACCGCCGAGTGGCCGTCGACGACTATGCCGTCCACCGGTAGCCGCTCGCCGGGACGGACCACCACCACGTCGCCCAACACGACCGACTCGATTGGGACGTCTGCTTCAACCCCTGCACGGACAATTCGGGCCGTCTTGGGTTGCAGGCCCATCAGCTTCTTGAGGGCTTCCGAGGTGCGACCCTTGGCCCGCGCCTCGAGCATCTTGCCCAATTTGATGAGGGTGATGATCATCGCCGACGTCTCAAAATAGACGTGGCCACCGACGCCGGGAAGAAGCAGCACAGCCAAACTGTAAAAGTACGCTGCGGACGAGCCCATGGCTACCAATAGGTCCATGTTGGCAGAACCGGCCCGCAGGCTCTTGAATCCGCCGACGTAATAGTCCCAGCCGACGTAGAACTGCACCGGTGTCGCCAGGGCGAGGAAGAGCCAATTGACCCATGGCTCGTAGGCCCACTCGCCTAGCAGGCCAAAGTCGCGCCCCATGCTCAGCAGGAAGAGCGGCAGAGTAAAGGCTACGCCGACCCAGAACTTGCGTGTCTGATCGCGTATCTCGGCCTCGCGGGCGGCGCGCTCTACGTCCTCGGCCGATTCACCTTCGCCGGGAACTAGAACGTCATAGCCCGCGTCGCGGACGGCCTGCTGAATGGCCGCCAGGCTCACCACACCCGGCAAGTACTCCACGCTGGCCCGCTCGCTGGCCAGGTTGACGCTCGTCGATACTACGCCATCCAACCGGTTCAGCGTCCGCTCGACGGTGAGAGAACAGTTGGCACAAGTCATGCCGGTGATGGCGAGCTCTGCCCTGGCCGTCGCCACATCATACCCGATGTCGCGGATGAGGGCAAGAAATTCGCCCTCCCCGACAACCGACGGGTCGTAGGTGACCGATGCCTTTTCAGTAGCCAGGTTCACCGCCGCTTTCTCAACGCCATCGAGCCGCTTCAGGTTGCGCTCGATGGTCAACGAGCAATTGGCACAGGTCATGCCCGTAACGGGCAGGCTTACTAGTTTTGTTGGCATGGTAGATTGGCAGATTGGGCTGTCCCCAATCTACTGATCCCCTAGTCCGCTGGGTAGCCGGCCTCGGCCAGCGTCGTCTTCAGGGACGCCAATGCCTCGGCACTCGTCACGTCGAAAGTGGCCGTTTTGCGCTCCACGTCCCCGCTCACGAATTCAGCGCCATCCACAAAGCCGGACTCGCGCTTGACCGTCATGATGCAGTGATTGCAGCTGATATTGGGAATACTCAACGTAATGGTCTCCACGAAAAAACCTCCTCTATTCTGTGTTTCGCGTTCCGTCAGGCAAATACAGCAACGTCGAACGGAGTACGCTATAGGCTCCTACATCCTGCCTGTCGTCTCAAACACGTTCATAATCTCGGTGATGACCCGCTCCCGTTCGGCAGGGTCATCGCCCTGGATAGCTGTCGTCACACAGGTCTGCAAGTGGCGCTCCATGATCAGGCTATTAACCTTTTCCAGGGCCCGCTGCACGGCCAGGTTCTGGTTGATGATGTCCATGCAATACGAATCTTCATCCACCATGCGCTGGACGCCGCGCACGTGCCCCTCGATGCTCTTCAGCCGGTTGATAATCCCCTGCTTGTACTCCTTGACCATGATCCGCGCTCCTTCAGAACACCCCATCCCCTGGGGGATGGGGTGCCACTGTACCATACTGGACCAATCTTGTCAAGTTTAGGAGCCTCGCGTGGACCGCTTCTAGCGCGGCTGGCTGCACCAGGAAGGGCGTGCGCCTTCTCAGATACCTTTGCAGGACTCGCTTCATGGTGTTACTGGCCCAGGATGGTGGCAAGCGCCTCCTCAAATACGGCCTTGTCCCTGTAACCCTGCCAACTTTCCACCACATGGCCCTCGCCATCCAGCAGAACAACGTAGGGTTGGACGCGGAACTTGTAGGTCACTTTAGCTTCGTCCGTATTGGGATCGTCGATGTCCAGCTTCTCGATCACCGCCAAACCGGCGTACTCCTCTTCGAGCCCATTCACGATGGGCTTCATCCGCTGGCAGGCTGGTCACCAGTCAGCGTAAAAGTAGAGCAGTCTGGGCTGGGCAGCGATCTGTTGATCTTGGGCCGGCTGGTCAACAGTGGCCGTTGGCGGGGGTGGTGGAAGTGCTGTGTCGGTAGGTGAGACCTCGATCCTGATCGTAGGCGAAGGCTGGGGAGGCGGGGTGCCAGTAGACGCGACCGCCGTCTCGGCTGCCGGCGAAGGTCGAATAGCAGAGGTGGTAGATGGTGCTGCGCTATTGTTGGGCGCCACGGCAAGTGGTGTTGATGGGGACGTAGCAGGCGCCGCAGCGGGTGATAGGCCACTACAGCCAGTCGCCAGCAGAACCAGAATCACCAGACCGGCCACGATCGCCGGAAAACGTCTCATCGACCTTCACCCCCCCCTTAAAGCCCACAGGCCGGCGAGGCATGCCCCCGTCGGCCTGTATGGGACGATTCTATGGGATCTCGGTCGTCTGGTCTGTAGGCTGACTTACGCTGCTGCCATCCCGGCAAGGACTACCGGCCCCGGCCAGCGCCGGGGCGGCGAGGTTCAACCAAGTCCAGGTCTCCACCTGTTTTCCAGGGCGAAGGACGTAATCGGTGCAGGGCGCCTACGGGTGCAGGCGGAGCACCATCGGTAGATAGACATACTCCGCCACCTTGACGCTAAGGGTCACTGTGGCAGTGTTAGAATCCAGCAAGCCATTGTTGGCATGGTAGACAAACGTATCGACACCGACAAAGTCCAAAGTTGGGGTGTATACGAAGGTTCCATCTGGGCTTAGGACCAGCGTCCCCTTCTCCGGCCCTTGGTCGAGCTCAGCCGTCAAGGGATTGCCTTGCACATCGATGTCGTTGTCCAGCACGCTCTGTGGCGCACTCGCCAGTGGTGTGTTCACCCAGGTACTGTACCAGTCGTCCACCGCCAACGGGGCAAGGCGCTGCACGGTCACAACCGCACTGTTGCTGCTGTTGCTGCTGTCCCACTCCGCCGAGGATGTGGTCATGACTGCCGTGTTGGTGAAGGTCAGGTCGAAGACCAGCTCGGGACTAATCACGCCCGTCAGCGTTATGACCCCCCCCTCGCCAGGAGCCAACCGGCCCACATCCCAGGTGTAGCTGATTCTGCCCATGGGAGTGATGGCCCAATCGCTCTCAAAGTGGACATTTGTCAGAGGACTGGGCACCACATCGGTGATGACCACGTCACGGGCGGGTCTGCTGCCTGCGTTGGAGAACACCAAGGTGAAGGTAATGGGATGGCCAGGCAGAACCAGGGTGGGAGTCACCGATTTTGTAATGGACAAGTCTGGCATGTTGCGGTTCTCAAAGGTGCAGATGATCGCCTCACCGGGTTCGAGGTTGATAAAGGCCGTGGCCGTGTCCAGGTCCACGGTGCTCCCCTCGCCCGGATCCTCACAGGCAATGCTCGTGGGATACCAGCCATCAGGCATGATCTCCCTGACCGCATAGTCCCCCGGCGCCACGTCGGAGAACGTGACAGAGTTTGCTCCGTCCCCACGGTCCTGCAACGCAAAGTCCCCCAGGTCGCCCGCGAAGACGAACCACTGCCGCGAATCCGGTTGGGCGTCTTTGACAATGGTGATCGCTCCCTGCTCGCCATTGGTAAAGGTGCAGGTCACCGTCTCGCCAACGTCGAGGTTGATGGTTGCCTCCCGTCTCCCCAGGTCGGTGCTGGATGCCGTGCCGCCAGCGTCACTGTCCACGCAGGTCAGATCGAGCAGGCTAGAGCTACCGGGCGTAACTGCCGGATCCTCCTCGGTGACGGAGTAGCTTCCCGGCGCGACGCCGGCAAAGATCTGCCTCTGGCCATCGTCGAGGCTAAAGCTGTAGGGGGGCGTTATGTCGTCGGCAAAGCTAAAACCTGTCCTACCTGGCGGGAGGGTGCGCTTTTCGATTATGATGCGGGAAATCCGGGTGTTGCGGATGGTGCACACGATGTGCTCGTCCTCGTCCACCACGACGGTCAGCGGTCCGGCATCGTTGCTGCTGGCCACGACCGCGCCCTGCCCGCCGTCCTCGCGGCACTCGATGCGGCTGTCATAGTCCGTCAGATCAGTGAAGCTACCAGCAGCCTCGCCCACGGTATGGGTGCCCGTGCTGACCGTTTTTTCGCCGGTCGAGTCGCCGTCGGAGGCATTGGCTTTCTCGATGGCCCCGTCGATCTGAAGGTGGAACGCGCCGGGATCGGTGGCTGGCTTCAGATCCTTGACTACCTCCAGTAGTCCCGTCTTTGCCAGCTCAAAGGCACCGATGTCGCAGGAGACATCCTGGGGTCGGGTCACGCCCCGTTGGTCTTCCGTGACGGTTGTGCCACAGCCCGTCCGGCCGTTGGGAATGTGGTTGATGGCCGGGCTGCCTTGCTGAAGGGCGTGAGTCTGGGTGGGGCCACCGTTGTCCTGCAGCGGCCCGAGCAGCGGATCCGAACCCTCGATGTTGTTCCCCGTAGCGCCGCTGAGCACGTAACCGTTGGGGTTCTCAATCAGGTTGTAGTTCTGCGACTGCGCGTTCCCGGAGAGGTCAGGCCCATCTGCTGCATCCGACGGCCCGCCATTATCGGCGATGATGTTGCTCTTGATTTCCGGCCCACTACCGATTCCAGCAGAGGAATACAACCCCCCTCCCCGCATCTCATTACCCAGGGCCTGGTTGGACACCACGGTGCAATAGCCAAGTGTCAGCCCGTTGCTGCCCCGGACGCCACCACCCTCGGCATTGCCGCCCTCGAGTCCTTCACGACCCTCTCCAGCCTGGGCGGTGTTGTGGCTAATGGTGCTGTTGCTGAGGGCCAGTGTGCCGGAGCCAAACCAGAGCTGGGCGACGCCGCCGCCATAAGCACTGCCAGCTTCGCCGTTCCCCCCTCCAGCATTCCCACCCTGGGCGGTGTTGCCGCTGATGGTGCTGTTGGCTAGAGAGTCTGTGCCGGTGCCAGATGATCGTTGGGCAACGCCGCCGCCGTAAGCATCGCCAGCATATCCGTCATCTCCTTCAGAAGCCCCGCCCTGCGCTGTGTTTCCGGTCACGTTGCTGCTCTGGATGGTCAGATCGCCCTTGTTGTGGATGCCGCCACCATAGGCATCGCCACCGCCGCCATATAGCCCGGCCGCATTCCCGCCCTGCGCCGTGTTTGCGATCACGTTGCTGCTCTGGATGGTCAGATCGCCCTCGTTGTGGATGCCGCCGCCGTAGGCGTTTCCGGCGCTGCCAATATCCCCTCCAGCATGCCCGCCCTGGGCGGCGTTGCCGCTGATGGTGCTGCTCTGCACGGTCAGTGTGCCACTGTTGTAGATGCCACCGCCATATGCAGGTTCTCCGTCACTGTTGCCGTTGCCCCTAGCCCGGTTGGCTGTGATTACCACTTGCTTCAGCGTCAGCGTGCCGCTGTTGTGGATGCCGCCGCCCTGGGCCGGGCTGGCAACCACACTGCCGTGCCGCACGGTCATGTTCTGGATGGTGCTGGTGACGCCAGCGTTGATGGCAAACACACGATGATCGGCGGTGCCGGGGCTGGTTTGGGCCTGCACGATCGTTGTGTCGGCTCCTTGCCCCTGGATGATCACGTCCTTCCTCAC
>CBDUWJ010000118.1:0-7047 GCA_965370895.1 uncultured Anaerolineae bacterium
GTCTTTATGCTCGACGAGATCGACAAGGTGGGCGCTGACTGGCGGGGCGATCCCTCCTCCGCCCTGCTGGAGGTACTGGACCCAGAGCAGAACCGCGATTTTCGCGACCACTACCTGGACGTGCCGTTCGACCTGAGCCAGGTGATGTTCATCACCACAGGTAACATGCTGTCACCCATTCCGGCACCGCTGCGCGACCGGATGGAGATCCTGGACCTGGATGGCTACACCGAGGAGGAGAAAGTTCACATAGCACAGCAGTACCTGCTCCCCCGCCAGATTCGGGAGAATTCATTGCGCCCCGACGAGATTTCGTTTGACAACGAGGCGTTGCGGCTGATCATCCGCGACTATACCCGGGAGGCCGGTGTCCGCAACCTGGAACGGCAGATCGGCACCACATGCCGCAAAGTCGCCACCAGGGTAGCCGAGGAGGAAGGCATTTCGGTGCAGATCCATCCGGATAACCTGGCCGATTATCTGGGCAAACCGCGCTTCTATTTCGAAATGGCCGAACGTACCGAGGTTCCGGGCGTGGCCACGGGTCTGGTCTGGACGCCGGCTGGCGGCGACATCACCTTCATCGAAGCGACGCGGATGAAGGGCAACAAGCGCCTGATCCTGACCGGCAAGCTGGGTGAGGTAATGAAAGAATCCGCCCAGGCGGCGGTCAGCTATGTCCGCTCCAATGCGACAGAGTTGGGCATTGACGACGATCTGTTTGGCGACAGCGATCTGCATATCCACGTGCCGGCCGGCGCGGTGCCCAAGGATGGACCATCGGCCGGCGTGACCATAGCCACCGCTCTGGTGTCCTTGCTCACCGGGCGGAACGTCCGGGCCGACGTGGCTATGACGGGCGAGATCACGTTGCGGGGGCAAGTATTGCCGGTGGGCGGCGTCAAACAGAAAGTGCTGGGAGCGAGCCGGGTCGGTATTGACACCGTGATCCTACCCCAGCGCAACGAACCGGATCTGGAGGATATTCCCGAAGAGATCCGGCGCGAGATGAATTTCGTCTTTGCCGAACGGGTGGACGACGTATTTGCTGCTGCCCTGCGCGACGGTGCGGCCCAGGCCGAAGCGCAGGCGGCAGGAGCGGAGAACCCCAAGCCCTGACGACACCCACGGCGATCTGCCCATGACGACGTGGGATGGAGAAAGGAGGTTGGAGAATCGACAATTGAACATTGAGTATACTAGATAATTAACACATTAAGGAGTCAAAGTGACAAAAAGGAAAAAACCGAAGATGCAGTGGTACAAAATGGACCTGCATCTCCACACTCCCGCTTCGGCCGACTGGCATGAGCCGGGTGTCAGCAATTTGGATTTATTGCGCAAGGCGGAGATGCGAGGATTGGACATCATTGCCCTCACCGACCACAACACCGTTGCTGGCTGCGCTGCTCTACAAGCAGACATTGAGCAACTTGATTTGCTGGAGCGATTGGGACGCATCCAGCCCGACGAGAAACGCCAACTTGAGGAGTACCGGCGTATTGGGAACAAGATTCTGGTTCTGCCAGGGTTCGAGTTTACGGCCACCTTGGGGTTTCACATTTTGGCGGTTTTTGCGCCCGCCACCAGCATCCGCACGTTGGAGCACCTGCTGATTGAATTGAAGGTGCCAGCCGACAGGCTGGACGAGGGTGCTACCGAGGTGGGTGCCACAGCCGACGTCCTGACCGCCTACCGGGTGATTGATGAAGCTGGGGGACTGGTCATTGCGGCCCATGCTAATTCCACGCACGGAGTGGCGCTTCGTGGGCTTGGTTTTGGCGGACAGACGCGCATCGCCTTTACCCAGGACCGGCACCTGCATGCTCTGGAGGTCACCGACCTCGAGAAACGGGGGCACCGGACAACCGCCTGGTTCTTTAGTGGACGCAAGCCCGAATACCCCCGCCGGATGCACTGTATCCAGGGCTCCGATGCCCACCGCCTCAATCGACATCCCCGGGACCGGAATCGCCCGGGCTGGGGAGACCGGGTAACCGAGATCTTGCTGCCCGAACCGAGCTTTGAGGCGATCAAGGCTGTGTTTCTGGGCGACGATTTCTCCCGGACCCGACCCTATCGCCCAGCGAAAGCACCCTTTGACCACGTCCAGGCCGCTCGCGAAGAAGGCCCCAGCATCGTCCAGTCGTTCCACGAAAGCATGACCAAGCAGGGTGGACGGCTGCATGCGATCCTGCGCGATGTCGTGGCCATGGCTAACACCAACGGGGGCACGGTGTACGTGGGCGTCAGGGCCGATCCCAAGGTGCTGCCGGTGGGCCTAGCCGATCCCGGAGAGGCCAGCTCCACGCTCAGAACCGAGATCCAGCGCATGGTCACGCCACCGCTGGAGGTGGAGGTCACAACCGTGGAAACTCACGGCCGACCAGTGCTGCAACTCAGCATCCCCCTGGGTGAGGATGTGCCCTATGCCCTAGATGGCACGACTGTCTACTTGCGCCAGGAAGCCGAGACCAACATCGCCATGCGGGACGAGCTCGTGGCCCTGGTCAAACGCACGCTTCCGACAGAGCCCGCGCCCCGCATCGACGACCCTCGGGTCGAGCAGACGGATACCGTGCCAGGCAGCGTGGATCCGCCGGGAACCGGGGTGCAGATCGTCGAAACCACCGAACGCAAGGATGCCCTCTACCACTCTATGAAAGATCTGCGCAACGGCAACGTCGTCCAGAACGTGACCCGTTCGTCAGCGCGCAAGCTATGGCGTTACGCCATCAGCGAGCAGGAAGACAAACCGGTACAGGAAGAGCAGGTTCAGTGGCACCCCGACGACGACCGCCTGGGTCTGTGGAAGTCGTCAAAGAGGGCGGGCAAAGTGCGGTACGATCTGGCCCAGCGCATGCCAGATGGCCAGATCCACGTGTACTATGGCGTGACCGAAGACGGCATTGACGGCGTCTGGCGTGTCTTCCTAGCGGAATAGAGATCTGTCTGGGGACCCGAGCCCCTTGTTCTACGAGCAGATTGGAAGAGGCCAGAGTTGATGATCCGAACCGGAATCCTCACCGTCAGCGATCGCGGCTACCGGGGTGAGTATCGAGACCTCAGCGGACCTGTCATCCGCGAACTGGTGACCGGGCGGCTGGGAGCCACCGTCGAGATGGAGGCTGTCGTGCCCGACGAACAACCGGCTATCGCCGGGACGCTCTTGACCTGGGCTGACGAGGTGGGGCTAGACCTCGTGTTGACCACCGGTGGTACGGGCTTTGCCCCCCGCGATGTGACCCCCGAGGCCACCCGCGACATCGTCGAGCGGGAGGCCCCCGGTCTGGTCGAGGCGATGCGTGCGGCGAGCTTGCAGATCACGCCGCACGCCATGCTCTCGCGGGCGGTAGCCGGCATCCGCGGACGCACCCTCATCGTCAATCTGCCCGGAAGTCCGAAAGCCGTGCGTGAGAACCTGGAGACAATCCTGCCCGCTTTGCCCCACGCCATCGAGCTACTGCAGGGCCGTAAGGGCGCCGACCAGCACCCTAACTTTCGCGATGGAGATTAGGGACGGAAGATCGGAGATTGGCAGTGTGCCTTGGCTTCTCACATCCTCTTTCTGCTAGCTGATCTCAACGGAGCGGGGCAACCATGCGAGCTGACCTGCTGATCTATAACGCAGCCCAAGTGTTGACCGTGGCCTCGCCCGATGGCCCCAAGCGGGGCGCAGCCATGGGCGATTTGGGGATCATCCCCGACGGCGGGGTGGCGATCCGCGATGGGCGGGTGCTGGCCGTCGGCCCGTCGGGCGAGCTGCGCAGCAGAGTACGCGCCGCTCGGAGCCTCGACGCAGGTGGGCGGGTGGTCATGCCCGGCTTTGTCGATCCCCACACCCACCTGGTATGGGCCGGCGAGCGCGCCAGCGAATTCGAGATGCGCATCGCCGGGGCAAGCTACATGGAGATCATGGCCGCTGGCGGGGGCATCATGAGCACAGTGCGGCACACGCGCGCTGCCAGCCTCGACGAGCTAGTGGCGCAGAGCCAGCCCCGCCTCGATCGCATGCTGGCCCACGGCACGACGACGGTCGAGATAAAGACCGGCTACGGTCTCAACACGCGAGCCGAGTTGAAGCAGTTGGCGGCCATCCGCCGCCTGCAGGCCGAGTCCCCGGCCACCGTGGTGCCCACCTTTCTCGGCGCCCATGCCATCCCAGCCGAGTACCGGGGCCGGGCAGATGAGTACGTGAGCTTGGTGGTGGAGGACATGCTCCCGGCGGTAGCCGAGGCGGACGAGCCCCCTCCCTTCTGCGATGTGTTCTGCGAGGACGGGGCCTTTTCGCTGGAACAGTCCCGGCGCGTGCTGGATGCGGCCAAGGCGCTGGGCTTTGGCCTCAAGATGCACGTCGACGAGTTCAAGCCGTTGGGTGGCACACGGCTGGCCGTGGAACTGGGGGCCACCTCAGCCGACCACCTGGTCTGCACCCCGCCCGACGAGATCAAGCTGCTGGCCCGGTCGGACACCATCGCCGTAGCTCTGCCCGGCACCCCCTTTGGCCTGAGCCACCAGGAGTACACGCCAGCGCGGGCGCTCATAGAGGCCGGTGGGGCCGTGGCACTGGCCACCGACTGCAATCCCGGCACATGCTGGTGCGAGTCGATGCAGATCATGCTCGCCCTGGCCTGCCGTTACATGGGCATGACCCCCGCCGAAGCCATCAGCGCGGCGACGATCAACGCCGCCCACGCCGTGCGCTTGGGCCACGAGGTAGGCAGCCTGGAACCAGGCAAACGCGCCGACCTGATCCTCTTGGACGCGCCATCCTATCTGCATTTGGGCTATCGCTTTGGCACGAACCTGGTGGTGACGGTGATCGTCAGGGGGCGGGTGATTGGGCAGGAGACTCAAACCAGCAGCATATCAGCCACTTGATGGCTGCCTCGTATCCGGGTCACCGGTGTCACGGGAGCCGCTTTCTTTCCGCTCCAAGCCACCAGGCTGGCCTTGATTAATCCTGAAGTCACTTGTCGACTGATGGTTGCAGCGGCACCACACGTGGCACGGGTTCCCCCCTTGGTGATGAGCACAAGGCCCCCCGGTTTGACCTGGCGCACACGGCGACTCGGAGGTATCGTCTACTATGTCCAAAAACCGCGCGCTACTTTGTTTCCTGTCTGAAAGCGCACTTGAGAGCATCGAGGAGACCGCCTACCGGTTGCTGGACGAGGTAGGGATAGCCCTCGAGCATGGTCAGGCACAAGAAATGCTCCACGGGCTGGGATGTCGGGTCGAAGGCGACCGCACCTCGATCCCCCATGAGGTCGTAAGGTGGGCACTCGACAATATCACCCCGGACAGGGAATCCCTAAACCTTGACGGAAGTCCTGCCTTTGTGCTTGGGAACGGGCAGGTGCGCTTTCACAATGGGGGCGGCCAGCCGTTCACGCTCGATCTCGATACCGGAAAACGCCGTCCCGCCCGGTTGCAGGACCTGGCCGACGTCACCCGCCTGCTGGATGCATTGCCCAACGTAGACCACATCACGCCCCTGTTTGGACCGCAAGATGTGCCAGCCGAGCTTCTGTTCATAGAGTCCACGGCCACGATGCTGCGCAACACCCGCAAGCCTGTTTCGGCAGCCGCCATCGATAAGCCGGAAGATGTGCCCTACGTGGTCGAAATGGCAGCCGCCTGCTGTGGTGGGATGGAAGCGTTCCGCAGGCGTCCCAACATGTCGATCAGCGTCTCACCCGTCAGCCCTCTCAAGTTCACCAGGGATGTCACAGGCGCGATCATGGCGGTGGCGCAGTCGGGCGCACCGTTTCATCCCCTGCCGGCACCATCCCTGGGAGCCACTGGGCCAGTAACCATGGCTGGAGCCCTGGCCCAACAGCATGCCGAGGTTTTGGCCAGCTTTGTCATTGCCGCCGCTGCCAGACCCGGTGCCCCTGTCGTCTACTGCTCGCGCATCAGCCCCATAGATCTTCGAACGGCGGTGTCCACCTGGGGCGGGCCAGAGGTCGGCATGACGGGCGCCTGTGCAGCCCAACTTGCCCACCGGCTGGGACTGCCGTGTGACAGCTATGGTCTGTCCACCAGTGCTGCCCTGCTCGACCCACAGTTCGCATACGAGCGGCTGGCCAACGCTCTCACACCAGCCCTGGCGGGCGTCGACATCCTTTCGGGTGTGGGCATGGGTGGCGATCTCGTCGGTGGGTTGGAGATAACGGTCATTGACGACGAGATCATCAGCCTCATCAAAAGGATCGTGGCCGGCTGTGAGGTGAACGAGGCGACGCTGGCCTACGATGTGATGAAAGAGGTCATCCCCAGAGACGGCGTCTTCCTGGGCGAGAGACACACGGTTCGGCAGATGCGAAAGGGTGCATTATGGATGCCCAAGATAGGCACGCACCGCGGGAGCGAGGCCGGCATCAGCGGTGGGGTGGTAGCCAGGGCGCGGGCGCGGGTCAAGGAGATCTTGGGAACGCATGAGGTTGAGCCACTACCCGACGATGTGAGAGCGCACCTGGACGAGATCGTGGCGCGGGCGCGCCGCGAATTGGTACCGGATTGAGGCACCCCGCTGCGCGTGCACCCCACGGCAGATAGCAATCCGCGGCTTCCGGATCAACACAGGCCTGTTGGCTCTGCACCCAGACTTATTCGTGGCTGATGAGCCCAGCGCTGGCCTGGACGTGTCCGTGGCAGCCGGATTCCTTGCCTGCTCAAAGACCCGCGCGAGAAGCTCAATCTGACCTGTTCCATCCTCACTCACAACCCGTGTGCAATCGGGTTTGTATCCGAGCGGGTAACAGCCATGTACGTGGGCAAGCGCGTCGGGTTGGCCAGTACAGAGGAGCTCTTGCCAGAAGACATCAGGCCGGACTTGACCAAAACGGCGTTCTCCTCTACACTTGCGACTGAAATTGAGTCCAGTCCACGCCAAGGAGCGATGCAAGAGAATGCGCCAATCACAGCCAAACCGGACAATCCTACTGGGGGTGGTATGCGTCATCCTGGGTTTGATGATCGGAGCGGGGCTGGGGCTGCTGCTCAGTGGAGCGATCAACCCGCCTCTGAGCGGTTCCAAAGCCT
>CBDUWJ010000119.1:0-7047 GCA_965370895.1 uncultured Anaerolineae bacterium
CCGCTGACAAGCCTTTTTCAGCGGAGTCATGGATGGAGAGAAAGGAGTAGATGCCATGGAGATCAAACGAATTGGCGTGGTGGGCTTGGGGCTGATGGGCTCGGGCATCGTCGAAGTGTGCGCCAGGGCAGGCTACGAGGTAGTTGCCCGGGAGTTGAACGACGAACTCCTGCAGAACGGCCTGGGCCGCGTTCGACAATCACTGGCCAAAGCGGTGGCCCGAGGCAAGGCGACTCAGGGGCAGGTGGACCAGGCACTGGCGCGAGTACAGGGCACGTTGGACCTGGCCGATTTTGCCGGCTGCGACCTGGTCGTCGAGGCAGCGATTGAGAATATGTCAGTCAAGAAGGAGATCTTTGCCGAGTTGGATGGCGTTCTGCCCCGCCACGCCCTCCTGACCAGCAACACGTCCTCACTGTGCATTACCGAGATGGCCAGTGCTACCAGGCGGGGTGACCGTGTGCTGGGCATCCACTTTTTCAACCCAGTGCCGGTCATGCCCCTCATCGAGTTCGTGCGCACCATCCTGACCAGCGACGAAGCCATGGAGACTGCCTACCAGTTTGGTTCCTCACTGGGCAAGACGATGGTGACGGCGAAGGACACCCCGGGCTTTATCGTCAACCGCTTGCTTATCCCATACCTTCTGGACGCTGTCCATATTTATGAAGATGGGTTGGCTACCAGGGAGGACATTGATACAGCCATCAAGCTGGGACTGAACCACCCGATGGGGCCGTTGACCCTGCTTGATTTTGTGGGATTGGATACTTGCCTGTTCATCGCTGAGGCCATGTACGAGGAGTACAAAGATCCCCGCTACGCGGCCCCGCCTCTCCTGCGCCGCATGGTGCTGGCCGGGCGCCTGGGTCGCAAGAGCGGCAGAGGTTTCTACGACTACGGATAGAGGCTGAGGAATCCCGGATACTCGGACCTCGTCAGCCCTCACTGCTGATCCGCGTCACAGAAGTGACAAAGCGCTTTGACTCAACCCGGCCCTTTCTCGGCTCTCGCCCAAAGTGCGACCAGGAGCCACTTGAGGTCTCCTGGGGCCAGATTGCGCCGGAAGAACCACCTCCCTGCGACTGGTCATGGGCTTCCTTTTCCCCGACGCTGGGCAGATTGAGCAGGGCAATTTGTCTCAGCACCGCGGCCCGCCTGCGGCGGCGACCGCAGTGGCCATGGCTTGTGGTTGGTGACGCGACGCCGGGCGTGACGTTGACCTGATGGCCGGCACGGGCAACCACGTGCCGTGCCTGTCGGCCCTCGACGAAACCACCCAGTCCCCTGCGCCCGGTCCCAGCGCCCGGATGCATATTGAGATCATCCAGAAAAAGGCGGCAACCTGGGAAATGATCGAAGCTGATGCCCCGGTGTCATTGGCCGGCATCTTTCCGAGACGCGATGAATCGAGGAGACCCCATGACCGACAGGCTAGAATTCGCTCTTGACACTGCCCGGCGGGCGGGCCAACTTCTGCGGGAGGCCTCCCACCAGCACCACACGGTGAGCAGCAAGACAACCGAGATCGACCTGGTTACCGAGACCGACCTGGCCTCGGAGCGCCTCATCGTGGACGCCATCAGGGCTCGATTCCCGGATCACGCAATCCTCTCGGAGGAGGGGCTGGGGACCCTGCAGTCGGCGGCTGGCGAGACGCCCTGCCTGTGGCTGGTGGATCCCTTGGACGGGACGGTGAACTATGCCCACGGCTACGCGATTTGGGGCGTTTCGCTGGCGTTGGCCGAATGGGGGCAGGTCGTGCTGGGCGTGACCTACGATCCACTCCACGACGAGGCCTTTTGGGCCGAGCGGGGGCAGGGGGCCTGGTGCAACGGGGAGCGGCTGTGCGTCTCGACGGCGGAGGCACTGCGGCAAGCCCTGGTGGCGACCGGTTTTGCCTACAGGCGAGCTACCCTGGTCGACAACAACCTGGCCGAGTTTGGCGCGGTGATGCCCTGTGTGCAGGGCGTACGACGGGCCGGAGCTGCGGTCCTCGATCTGGCTCACCTGGCGGCAGGCCGCCTGGATGCCTACTGGGAGATGCACCTGCAGCCCTGGGACTGGGCGACGGGCTGGCTGCTCATTGAGGAGGCGGGCGGCGTGGTGACCGACCTGTGCGGCGAGCCTTGGTCGCTGGGAATAACAAACATGGCTGCCAGCAACGGCCACCTGCATGACGAATTGCTGTCGCTGCTGAGAGGGGCACGGCAGCCTCAGAACAATGCTGGCCTCTAGCCCCCAGTTTTCCGAGTTCAGTAGACCAGGTCGAGAAAACTCTTGAGGATGCGGGCCGTAGCCCCCCAGATGGTGTAGGGTCCATAATCCCAAAAGAGCACGTCATGGACGCGCCCCTCAACCTCCCACCGCTCCTTGCGCAGGTGGGCCGGGTTGTGCAAGAAAGATAGAGGGACCTCGACGACGGCAGCTACCTCGCGCCGGTTCAGCCGGTAGGCAAAGGGGTGCGGGATGACGCCAACAAAGGGCGTCACGACAAAGCTGGTGATCGTCGGGAAATCGTCCAGCGTCCCCAGTACCTCTACTGCCTCCGGCGGCACTCCGACCTCCTCGAACGTCTCGCGCAGCGCGGTCGCCAGCAGGTCGGCGTCGTCGGGGTCGCAGGCACCACCCGGGAAGGAGATCTGACCTTTGTGATGCTCCACCATCTGGGTGCGTTGGGTAACCAGAACGTGCCATTCGCCCTCCTTGAGCAGCAGGGGGACGAGCACAGCAGCACACACTAGCTCTTCTGAGAACTTCTCATTTTCGGGAGGCATCACCCCCCAGCGTGAGGCCGCATTGCTTCTTCGGCTGCGGTCACGCCGGACGAGAATGGTCCGAATATCGTGCTTGAACTCTTGGGGTGTCCGATTCATGTTTGCTACCCGGATGGCCGGATCCCAGTGCGCAACGCGCGAGAGCTGCTATCGTCTCACGCCTCACGTTTTGCGTTTGGCTACCACCAGCGTAAAATCATCGAACTGGGCAACGTTTCCCACAAAGGAAGCAACCGCGGCATCGATCGTTTGGGCCAGCTCCTCCGCCGATTGGTGCCGGTGGGCGCTGACTGTCTCGATGAGCCGTGCTTTCCCAAACATCTGCAGCTTGGCGTCCATCGCCTCGGTGACGCCGTCGGTGTACAGGATCAGCATGTCGCCCGGTTCCGCGTGCACTGTACGCTGCTCAAACGCCACGTCAGGCAGCACTCCCATGGCGATGCCGTCTGTCCGCAGCTCCTCCGTCGTGCCATCGATGCCTCGCACTACCAGCGGAGGCATGTGACCGGCGTTGGTGTAGGTGATGTCACCCGAGTTGGACCGGAGAATCGCGTAGAAGAGCGTGACAAAAAGGTCGGACTGGGCGTCAGCCAAGATCAGATCATTGGCCCGGCCGATGGCCACGCCCGGAGCTCGCCCGCTTGCGGCCACCGTCCGCACCAACGTGCGGCACAGAGCCATGAACAAGGCAGCAGGCACCCCCTTGTCGGCGACGTCAGCGATTACCACCCCGGTACGGCCCCCCTGAGTCTCGGCCTGTCCCGGCTCGGGTCCGCGCTCTGGAGGGAGCGGGATAAAGTCGTAGAAATCGCCACCAACCTCACGTGCTGAGCGCCAGACGGTGGACAGTTCCCATCCCGGCAGACTGGGGCAGCGTTCAGGCAGAAAGCTGGTTTGGATGCGCCGGGCGACGTCCAGCTCCTGTTTCATGCGCTGCTGTTCGGCGGCATCCTGGAGCAGACGGTCGTTTTCCACCGCGATGGCAGCCTGGCTGGCAATTCCGGTGAGGATATTCATCCAGCGCCGCGTAGACCGCCGTGTCGATTCGGCATAGTCTACGATCATCCCCCCTACTACCTCGCCCTTGATGGCAAGTGGCAGAACCAGCGATGAGGGTCCATCTACTCGGGCCCGGTCAGCCGAAACTGGAGCGAGCTGGAGGCCCTCGGCCAGTTCCCGCGGGCTGATGAAGGGCGCCCCGGCCATGATTTCGCGCGCCAGGGCGTTGTCCTTGTGCAGGCGCAACTGCCAGAAGGCGGGCTGTACCTCCTTCTGCAGGCCGTATTGTTGACAGGGCACGAAGCTAGAGGTGTCCGGGTCCCACAAGAGGATAACACACCGTTCCACTCCCGCCAGCATGGGCGTGATGCGCGCGACTGTCCCCAGGGTTTCGTCAAGGTCAGCAGACCGGCTGACTGCTTCGGCTACTTGGAGAAGAGCCATTGAGACGTAGGCTTCCTCCTGCTCGGCCTCCACCAGGCGGGCGCTGTGTATGACCATAGCTGCCTGGTTGGCGATTCCGGTGAGCATGTCAACCATTCGCTCGCTGAAAGGGTGCGCCTTGCCAGCATAGTCTACCATCATGGCGCCCAGGAGCTCCCCCTGGTTCAGGAGCGGCAACAAGGCCATCTCCTGGATGTCGAAGGTTTCTGCCATGTCGCGGGGGATGAGGAGTCCATCACGAGCGCTCTGGACAAGCAAGGGCCTCTTGTCCCAGCGCACAAGATCCAAGGCCGGCATAGCTCCCGCCGGGTACCGTGTCTGGTCAAAGGTGTCGCGCAATTCCGGGGCCAGGCCATACGTTTGCGCCGGGATGAACGTTTCGGTGTCCCGCTCCCAAAGGAGGATGGCGCACCGGTCCACTCCGACCAGCATCGGCGTCAGGCGCACAATGGTGGTGAGCACAGCGTCCATGTCCGACACCTGGCTCACAGTATCGGCTACCTGGAGCAGGACTGTCGAAAACCAGGCTTGCTGCCGTTCAGCTTCGTACAAGCGAGCCTCGTGAATCGCGAGGGCGATCTGGTCGCCCATAGTTTCCAGGATGAACAGGTCGTCGGTGCCAAAGGCGTTGACCTGGTCACTCTGCACGTCGAGCACGCCCACTAGCTCGTTCTCCAGGACCAGGGGAACCGCCAGTTCAGAACGGGTCTCGTCCAGCGCTTCGACACATCGATAGCGCGTATCGTTTTCCACGTCGTTAACAGTGACAGCTTGGCCTTGGGCTGCCACCCAGCCGACAAATCCCTGCCCCCAGGCTACGTCAAAGGCGATGTCCTGTTCACCGGCGCTGGCGCTCGCCTGGAACAGTACGGTCTCGCGTTCCCGATCGGCGGTGTAAATGGCGACGTGGTAGTAGCCAAAGCTCTCGCGGATGAGGTGTACGGTTTGCTCGAAAAGCTGGTCCAGTTCCATGATGGCGGCAACCTGGCGGCTGACCTGGCCGATCGTTTCCAGTTGCCGGGCGCGCCTCGAAAGAGTCTCCGCGTTGGCGCGCTCCTGGGCATAGAGACGTGCCTTTTGGATGGCCATGGCCGCCTGGTTGCCCATGGCCGATAGCACCTGCAGGTCGCTGTCGCCATAGGCATTTCGGCGAAATGACTGGATTGACATGGTGCCAATGACTGCTTCGCCAGCCGCGAGGTCGCCAGCGATGAGGGGCACAAAGAGGGCCGAACGGGGGGGGGTCTCGGACACGTAGACCGGCCTGGCTGGCAGGGAATCCATCTCCTTCTGAAAGTCGCCGACGAGGATCGGCTGTTTGGATTCCCTCAGCCAGTTGACCAGGCCGATACCCGGCGCCAGGTGAAACGTCTGCGGGGGTTCCCGTTGCCCCTCTCGTACCCAAAGCTTGATGACATAGTCCTCGCCATCAAAGAGGCCCAACTGGAAGAAGGTGGTGTCTACGATCCGGCTGGCGTGTTGGTACATCAGTTCACACAGTTCGTCCACATCCAATTGGGCCTGGGCGATGGCCCGGCTGACCTTCTCGATGGCAGCCAGTTCCGCCACACGTTGCACCAGCTCGTTGCGGGCATTGGCCCAGCGCTGGGCCAGTGCGGCGACGGCGATAATGGCCACAGCCATCAGGCTGAAGGCTGGCCAGCCCAGGTTTGTGTAGACCAACGCGACCACCAGGCTGGAAGGCAGGGGGAGCAACTCAATCAATATGGCCTGGAGGGTTGTGTCCCGGACGAGGGCGCGCAGCCGTGCCTTCCCGCCTTCGAGGTAGTCCAGGATTCCCCAGCCCACATGATCCAGCACAAACCACAAGAGGCTCGCAGCGCAGACCACCACAATGAGGCGCGCGTCAAAGCCCGGGATAGGAATGCGCCCGAATCCCGAGCCCGCTCCTCCGGGGGAGGCGGGCAGCCCTGACCCCAGGGGAAGAGGGCCGGCGAGAGCTTCGAAAAGGGCACCGGCTAGCAAAGCCATGGAAGCCTTGAGTCCGGCGTTAAAGACGGGGATTTCGAGCAGATAGCGACGGGTAAACCTCTGGTGGCGAAATGCCTTCGCCTCCAGATAGGTCAGACCGCTCAAGGCTGCCACTACAGCACCGGCTGTGGGTCCGAGGGCCAGCACAGCGGCCAGGTCAATCACACCTGCCAGGCTGTGTACGATCGGTGAGCCAAAATGAAAGCTGGATCGCTGTACGAGGAGCGACAGCCCGGCAAAGACCAAGACCGGCAGCCAATCCAACCCTTCTGGATCAGTTGCCAACCGGTAGCCCAGGATGCCCAGGCCAGACAGACCGACCAGCAGGCTGTAGAGTGTGGAGAGCATCGGGCGAAGGGGTGATGGCGTGAACGTCTCCCCTCGTAGGGGCGGGGTTCGGATTTCTGGTTCAGATCCAGTTGCACGGACCCGATCGGCCGCTGTGGAGTCGCTAGTTTGCAACGTGCAATCTTTTCGTCATGATCAGCTCGTTGCCCAGTTCCGGGTCAAAGGTGAACTGGACCTGATCCATGAACTGTCTGATCAGGAACAACCCCAAGCCACCAGGAGTCCTCTCCTCCAAGGGGGCGCTCACGTCCGGATCTGCGATATCGTCCGGGTGAAAGCTGATGCCCCAGTCACGGATCCGGATGACAAACGTCTGGTCGTCGATGCGGACCCGGTCAGCGAGGTAGCACGAAACCTCCATGTCACCCGGTTCTATGCCGGCATAAGCATGGCGTGTGATGTTTGCGCAGGCCTCGTCCACAGCCACCCGGATCTCGTATAGCGCCTGCTCGCTGAATCCTGCCACTTGAGCACAGTGCGCCACAAA
>CBDUWJ010000120.1:0-7040 GCA_965370895.1 uncultured Anaerolineae bacterium
GGGATTATCCTCACCCGATCAAGTCCGCGAGCGAGACACCTGGCGCGCGTAGGATTGTTTCCACAACTCTGAGGAGCAAAGTGCACCCCTGAGATTGGACGTTCTTGGGGCCGCTTTTGGTGAACATCGAGGGACTGAGCATGCCTGCGTCGCCACCGTTCTTCAAACTCCACTGGCGTGAAATAGTCCGGCAAAGAGTGGATGCGCTTGCGCATGTAGACGTCCTCGAGGAACCGGCCCAGTTGGCAGACAGCATCAGTATAGCCCTCATAGTCCGACAGGTCAACTTCCTCCTCTTTGATGGTGCACATGAGTCGTTCGGCGCAACCGTTTTGCCAGTGGAATGCAGACCATCTCGGAACCGCACTCGCAGGATCGTGATCGCTTCTCCTGGCGGGCCCGCACCAGCAGAGTTGGCACAGGTGCACCCCGCACCACGCGATCGGCCACGGTGTCCATCAACCAGCGACTTGGACGATTGCCCGCGTGTGGACATCACGATCAGATCCACCTGGTTGGTTTCGGCTGATTGTGGCCTCTACGTGAGGCCGCCCCTCAGTGTTGAGCTGGCGGCGAGGCAGGTGCGCTCAAGTTCGGATTGAACGACTCTTTGAACATCATTCTCCTGTGCCCAGGAGCCTGGGGGCCGGTTCCAGTTCGAGACGCGGTTCGACTTCCTTTTGCCACAAAGGCTCTACCAACTGAGTATAGGCTTGCGTCCAGCCGCCCAGATCTTCCACCGTAAAAGCCTGGTCCAGATCGGGAAACCTGTTCTTGTCAGCCTCCGCGGGCCGCACGTGGTAGTGGCGAAGAACCTGCTGCCCGGCATCGCTCAAGAGGTAGTCAACGAAGGCCTGGACCACGGGCCGCTCCGCCGAGGTCACGTTGCGATCAACGATTACGACCACGTGCGGGGCGAGGATGGTGCGCGGCGGCGCCACCACCTCCAACGGTATGCCCCGCTCCTGGGCCAGGAGGGCATCATGCTCGTAGGTCACAAAGGCGTCGCAGGCCCCCAACTCGAACAGGGTCAGCGTCTCCCGGGCCGAGGGGCCCAGCAGCCGTAGATTGCGCCAGATGGCCTCGAGCTGTATCACGGCTGCGGCCCGATCGTTGCACGCCAAGAAGGCGCTGCCGTACTCGGCCAGCGCGGCCCACTCGCCGGCGCTGGAGCTCCGGGGGTCGGCGTGGAGTAATTGCAGGCCAGGTTGGGCGAGGTCCGTAAAATCGGAGATGCCTGCCGGGTTGCCGGGCCGGGTGACGATCACCATCGGAGCGTAGCCAAAGACCGCTGGCTGGGTATTCCTTCGCACCCGCCGCCCGATCTTGAGTTGCCTAACGTGCTGGGCATTGCTCAAGAGAGCCACGTCGGCCGGCGCCCCCAGGTTGATCTGCCCCGCCAGCGTCCCCGAGGGGCCGAACACGCCCTCGATGGTCAGCTCACGCCCCGTTTCGGCCTCCCACGCAGCCTCAAAGGCAGGAAAGATGCTCTCTGTCAGCACCTCCTCCTGGGTGCTAAAGGCGTACACCACCAGGCGGATCGAAGTGGGCGCGCCAGACAAAGCCAGCCACCCGAAGGCAACCACCGCGATCAGCAGCGCCAGACCCAGAGCGCCGACCACCCAGCAGCGCCAATCCCTGTCCTCGATGCACCGAACGACCAGGTGCTTCATGCCACACCTCCCGTCAGCGGCTCACAACGGCAGCCGCACGTGCGCATAGCCTCCAAGCGTCGTAGAAAGGCCCCCGTTCAGGAGCATCGATCGGCCTGTGGGGATGCGGCAGGCGCCGGGCCAGCTCTGGGTCCGCAGTCAATTCGTCAAGGGTCAGGTATGCAGTTTTGTGCGAACCGATTCTACCCACGCGCGCCACCTTCCCAGGCTGCACCAGAATTATAGCCCGGGGGGATTCCAAACGTCGTGATAGGGTTGTGACAAAGCTGTGACAAGAAGCTCCCCATTGCTTGGGTTGCCCGGTCTTTTTCAAGGAGGTCAGTCAGCAAGGGTGCAGCCTGGCCCGTTCGGAATGACCTCGGATGCCTGTCAACCGGTACCGTTTACGGGAATAGCGGCCAGAATATCGGCAGGAAGATCATTGAGACGATGAGCAGAAACACGGTAAGCAACGCGCCCACCCGTGCATAGTCCAAGAAATGATATCCCCCCGGACCATAGACCAGCACGTTGGCTTTGTGCCCAACGGGGGACAGGAAGCTGGTGGCCGCCCCAATCACCACGGCCATCGTGAAGGTGATATGGTTGGCCCCCATGCCCAGGGCTGTGTCTATTGCGATGGGCACGATAAGAACCATGGCAGCCGCATTGGACATGGCTTGCGTGACAAGCGCCGCCAGAAGATACATCCCGGCAAGCAGGGCCATGGGGCCAAAATCGCCCAGGGCATCGAGCATGATGTCCGCCAGGTACTGGGCCGTGCCCGTGGCCTCCATGGCCATTCCCAGGGGCAGCATGCCCGCGACCAGGAACACTGTCCTCCAATCGATGCTCTCGTGCGCCTCTTCGATGGACAAGCAACCGGTCAGGATCATGATCACCGCGGCGATCACCATCGCCAGGGAAATGTGAAAGTCCGCAAACACGACCAAGAGGATGGCCAACATCAACGCGGCAATGGCGATAGGCGCCTTCTTGCGCTGCAGTCGCTCCACCTCGAGCGGTTCCAGGACCAGGAAATCGCTGCCTTCCTGGAGCTCCCTCACCCGGTGCTGCGGGCCCTGGAGCAGCAGGGCATCCCCAAAGTGCAGGGGCACGTCCCGGAGCCTCTCAGTGATAGCCTCTCCGTGCCGCCATATCGCCAGCGCAGTGAAGCCGTATCGATCACGGAAGCGCACTCCCCGCAGGGTGCGGGCTACCAGTCCAGAGTTCGGGGCGAGCGTAGCTTCAATCAGTCTAACATTCTCTGGTTCCAACCGATCGATGTCCAGCTTGCGCTCGGCCTCAAGGGTCAGCCCCAAAGCCTCCCGGGCCGCCATGAGATCATCAGCCGAGCCCTCGACTGTGAGCAGATCGTCGACTTGAACACGAGTGTCCCGCCTGATTCGAGACAGGCTCACGCCATCGCGCTCGATAGCCAAGACCGTCAAGTCATAGTCCTGACCCAGGCGGGATTCCAAGAGCGTCTTCCCGGCCAGCGGACTCGTGGTCGAAATCCTTACCTCCGTGACATACTCCCGAAGGCGATAGACATCCTGCCGGCCTTGCGTCCCCTCGCGCAAAGGTAGCAAGTGGCGGCCAATCAGAACCATGTAGAGGACGCCTGTCGTCAGGACGACAATGCCCATTGGGGTGAACTCAAAGAACCCCAGTGTCGAGAGACCACGGTCGGCCAGGATGCCCATGGCCAAGATGTTGGCCGGCGTGCCGATCAAGGTCATCTTGCCGCCAAGCAACGACGAGAAGGAGAGGGGGATGAGCAACTTGGAGACAGCGATCTTGGTTCGACGCGAGATGCCGATCACGGCTGGCATGAGCATTGCGGTGGCGCCAACGTTGTTCATGAAAGCCGAGATCACGCCACAGGTCACCATGATCGTCGCGATGAGCCGGGGTTCCCTGTCGCCCGACACCCGATGAATGGTGCGGCCCATGAAATCCGCGACCCCTGTCTTGAACAACCCGCCTGACACGATATAGACCGCCCAAACGGTGATCACGGCCGAGTTCGCAAAGCCATCAAAGACTCGCTCGGGGCTGATAAGGCGCAGAAGGCCAACGGACAACAGAACCAGTAGCGCGACCAGGTCCACCCGGAGTTTCTCGGTGGCAAAGAGCGCCAGCGCGGCCACAATGATGGTAAGTGTAAGGGCGATGTCTGTTGTCATTCGCGCACCAGCCAGGCAATCGTTGATAGCTGCACGGCTTCACCTGTGTTCGGAACGATCAAATCGTTGTTTGGTTTTTCCGGCGGCCTCAGGCCAGCGGCTGTAGTATGTGAGACAGAATGTCGCCCACGCTCGTCATAATGGCGTGGAAGAGAGCTACGAAACGGATTGCAACCCGGGACACCTTGTGCGATTCTTGCGACTGACCGTCTTTCCACGATCTGGTCAGGCGATGTGTGTCTCGATCCGATCAAGGCTCGGCTTGTTGGCGCAACTGAGATGCGTGGCTCACCCACCGGGTCCATTGGGATCTGGAGGGCCCGCACTCCACGCTGGCTTCCACGAAGCACTAATTGAGTCATTTGCGCTGTCTAGCTCAGATTCACGGCGACGATCCCGCTGCCCGCGTCCTCCGAGATGTTCAGTTGATCGGGCCGCGCCCCCAGGGAAAGTTGGTGAAGCCGCACCATTCCGCCGAAATGATGGGCGAGTGGTAGCGGTATTTGCGCGGGCCGACGATGCGTGGGTGTTCGTTCAGCGCAAAGGCGGCCTCAGTCTTGAACGTCAGTCGAGTGCCTTCGAGAATGATCTTTGGACAGAGTTTCGAACCCACACTTGCCTCCAAACCATCAGTGGCTATCAGGCCAGGCGGAAGGAGCGCTGGCGCGCCCAGAGCCAGATGCCACCCCCGACCACCACCGGTCCGGCGTCACCTGGGTAACACCCACGGCCAGGGCTACTGCCAGAACCCACGTTGGCAGAGACCACCAAAGCCCAACAGCGCCCATAGTCCCAGATGGGCATCGCGTCGCAGGCCTGGCACGCTCTGGACAATCTGTGCTGCCGTTGTGCCACTCCTTACACCAGGCAGTTGCGTGGCTGGCTCACTTCAGGCGGTAAGAAGGTGACTCATGATACCAGCTACTGACTGCCGCCCACTGGAAGCGTGAACCAAAAGACCGAACCGCCACCCGGGCGGTTGTCAAGCCCGACCTCTCCACCGTGGGCTTGAACGACCGCCTTGACGATCGAGAGTCCCAGGCCCACCCCGACCTGCGCTCTGTCATTGCCGGCGCTGGGATACACAAAGCGTCGAAACACCTGCTGCCGGTAGTCCAGCGGCACGCCAGGACCCGAATCGGACACCGCTACCCGGACCCATTCCCCGTGCACCGTAGCCCCCACCTCGATCTCGGCATCGTCGGGACCATACTTGCTGGCATTGGACAAGAGATTGACCAGGACTTGCACCGTCCGCCGCGGATCGGCCCGAACCACCGGGATGGCCGCGGGCAGCTCCACCACCAGGTGCTGGCCACGCTTGTCCAACAGCGGCTGCATCGTGGCGATCGCTTCGGCGATGATGTCGCCCAGGCTGGATGCTCGGGGTTGCACGCGAAAGTGCCCGGCTTCAATGCTGGCGCCTTCCAGCAGATTGTCTATTAACGTCTGTAGACCCAGAACCCCCAGGTGAAGTGAAGTCAGCAACTCTGCCAACTCGTTGGCGCTCAGGTCTGGAGCCTGGTCCAGCAGCAATTCGACGGAGGCGGCCAAAGAGGACAGTGGCGTTCGAAACTCGTGGGCGACGTTGACCAGGAAATGACCCAAGAGCCTGTGTACCGCCTCTTCTTCGCTGACGTCGCGAAAGACCAGTGCCACCCGAGCATCCCCCCTCACCGGTGGGAGCAATTGAGCGCCAGTTACAGCCAGGATAGCCTGCCGTCCGTCGCGCAACTCCACATGGATCTTGCGCCGGCGACCGGGTGGCGGAATAAGCTGGCTGAAGGGCTCGTCTGTTTCGACAGGCCGGAACAGGTGATCGCACGTTTGACCCACTGCCTCCTCGCGCTGCCAGCCGGTGATCCGCTGCGCACCGTGGCTGAAGAAGGTGATGTGGCCCTTTTGATCCAGGGTCACGATCCCTTCCACGATAGCCTCCAACAGGTGCTCGGTCCAGGCCTTCTCCTGGCGCAGTTCAGCCAGGGACCGCTCCAGGTCCGAGCGGGCGCCCTCGAGGGCCTGGGCCACGAGCGCCACTTCCCGGACACGAGGCTCGATAGCCAGGGCACTGTCCAGATCACCATCGGGCCTGCGGTCCGCGTCCTTCCAGGACACGCTCATGGCACTGGCTGCTTCGGCCAGATAGGCCAGTGGACGGCTAATCCGCCGGGCGAGGTATATTCCCAGAAGGGAAGCCACTACGGCCACAGCCATGATGCTGCCAAGCAATGTCCAGACCAGGCGCCGTTGCGTCACGGCAATGTCCGACACATCCAAAGCAACCTCTGCACCCAGGCCGGGGCCGTCCAGAGGCAACCAGGCAGCATAATAGGGCTGGCCGTTTAGGTTGAATTCGCCTAACGGTTCGCCTTGCGCTTCGTTGAAGCCGGTAGTCGACAAAGTGCGCCGGTTGGTCAAGCTAGTTGCCACCGGTTGTCCGTCCACCAACAGCGTGTGCTCCAGGCCGGTCTGGTCTCGCATCTGCAGGGCAAACCGGTCATCCAGGGCCACACCCACAACCACGGAACCAGATGCCTGACCATCAACAGTATGGGAAGCCAGGAGCCACGCCTGGGGGGTGGGATCCCCCGGAAAAAGATACAAGCCGCCAAGGTCCTGCTCGGCACACACATCGCCGGAAACTGCCACGCCTGCTTGGGCGAAAACCTGACCGGAATCGCAAACGAGGACCAGGTCGAGCCCCGATCCCTCCTGGAGCGTGTGCAGATAGGCCGGCAGCGCATCCTGCTCGCGCTGGTTCAGCATCTCGCGCAGTGTCGGACGTTGGGCCGTCAGCGTCGCCAAGCTGGCCAACTCGTTCTGCCTGGTCAGGTAGAGCGCCTGCGCCGCAAGGCTGCCCTGCTCCACCTGGGCCCAGGCCTGGCGCCCTAGCTGCTCGCGGATCAGCCAGATTGCCGGTAGTCCGGCGGCAGTGGCTGTCAGGAGCACCAACGCGACAAGGCTCAAGATCATCTGCGCCGACAGGCTATGCAAGTCAGGCATCCAGCGTTTCATGTCACTCCCCATGGCAGACCGTGAGCACAGTATACACCAGATCGCTGACCATTCCAACAGTCCGGAGGGCTATTACCATCGTGGGGACCCACCGGAGCGGCAGCGGTAGCTCATCTCTTTCGGTGGAAGTGCCGCATCAGGCTCGTCCGTCGTCGCCATCCCCCCCGCTTCCAAAGGAAGCGCC
>CBDUWJ010000121.1:0-6975 GCA_965370895.1 uncultured Anaerolineae bacterium
AGCAGGCAGCCGTAGTAGCTGGCCACCTTGAGTCCTTCCAGCGGCTTGACCACTGGCTTGGCAGCAGTTTCGTAGCCAACCCGGTCGGTGATGGTCGTCAACCAGCTATCCACCTTGATTCCGCCGGTGTACTCAAAGCCGATGTCGTCGGCGATCTTGTGCCGGAGCTCGGGATCTTGTTGGACCTCGTGCATGGCGATGCGGAAGCGGGAGAAACAGGCGGCGCACGGCATGGTCATATAGCTATGACCCAGGTCCTGAGCGATGGCCAGGGTCTGCATGGGCAGTTTGATGGACCGGTAGCGGTTGGTATTGTGGGCCGGGGACGTGCCACAGCAAACCCAGCCCTCTGGCTCCACCAGGTTCAGGTTCAGCTTTTCGGCCACGGCTTGCGTGGACATGTGGAATTCGATGCCGGTAGCGTGCAAGCTGCAGCCGGGGTAGTAGGAGATGACATCGCCCTTGGCCCTATGAGCCTCTGTCCTGCGCGCTGTGGGGTAGGAGGGCATCATGTCCGGCTCCATGGCCTCTTTGGGCCGGCGGCCGTTTCGGGGACGGCGTGCGATGCTGGGCAGGATCTTGAGCTTGCCGGCCATGAACATCTTGACGGCCAGGGGCAGGTCGTACTTGAAAAGCTGACCAAAGTCTAACTCCCGGGCAAAGAACTCGCGCATGTACAGCTCAGCCATGAGGCCCAGCTCCCACATCCGGCCGAACCAATCGATGCCCCGGTTGGCACTCTTGTAGAACATGGGCACCGTGGGGGCTTTGGATTTGATGCCCTGCTCGGCGGCCATGATCTCCAGGCAGTCCATGATGCCAGCGATGTCGATGTTCTGGGGACAGCGGGTGGAGCAGGTCTCGCAGGCGGCGCAGATGGAGATGGTGCGCGAGTTGAGCACCAGGTCGCTCTGCCCGAATTGGCAGGCGCGCAGGACCTGATGGGGTGTCAGGTCAAAGTAACCCGCCACCGGGCAGCCCGAGGTGCACCTCTTGCACTGATAGCACAAAAAGACATTCTCACCAGAACGCTCCCGAATCTCGCGGGCAAGGTCGGTCTTGAACGTGACAGTCATGGGCCAACTCCTTGTCAGGCGGCCTGCCGTGCCGGATCGTACTTGGGCCCGATCTGACACGTTTTGACAATACCATCCACGGCTTCTTCCCACTCGATGGCCATGATGTGGACGCCGGCTACGCCCTCGGTCTCTTTGCAGGCGTTGATAATGTCCACGCAGATCTGGATGCCCTCGGCCTGGGCGGCCTTTACGCGTTGGCGGCGGGCCTCTTTGGCCTCATTGGGATCATCCATCGTCTTGATCTCTTTGATGGAGGGCAAGCCCTTGGTCGCATCCCTCATCCGCTCGATGTATTCCGCGTCTACTTCCATGCCGGGTACCTTGGTGGCCATGTACCTTGCCCCGCCCAGGCTCTTGATAGGCGAGACGCCAGCAAGGATGTAGGTTTGCTCGTGCAGGCCCAGATCGACCACCCGGCGCATATACTCCTGGAACTTTGGCACGTTGAAGACGATCTGCGTCTGGATGAAATCGGCGCCAGCACGCGCCTTCTTACCCAGGCGGTAGGGCCGGAAGTCAAAGGGATCGGCAAAGGGGTTGGCCGCTGCACCCAGGAAAAAGCGGGGTTCCTGCCCTTTGATCGGGTCGCCGCACTGGAAGATCTGTTTGTCGCGCATGTCGCGGCACATCTGCAGCATCGAGATCCCATCCACGTCGTGCACGTTCTTGGACTGGGGATGATTTCCGAAGGTCTGGTGATCGCCGGTCAGGCACAGAAGGTTGCGCACACCCAGGGCATAGGCGCCCAGGAGGTCGCTCTGGATTGCGATGCGGTTCCGATCGCGAGCCGTCATCTGGATGTTGGGCTCGATGCCCATCTCCATGAGCATTACGGCTACCGAGATAGACGACATGCGGACCACGGCGGTCTGGTTGTCGGTGATGTTGACTGACTCGACGATGCCCTTCAGCAACGCGGCTTTGTGCTCGACTTCGGAGCGGTCGGCGCTCTGCGGCGGACCGAGCTCCCCGGTCGCCACAAAGTGTCCGGCCTTGAGTGCCCTTTCCAGGCTACTGCCTACGATGTAGCCGTTGCCACTGCTGTTTTCACTCATAGTCGTAGATCCTCCCGCACGATTTTGCGCTGTCCACCGTCCCGGCTGGAATGCCAGTTCTTGGCTGGCTCGATTTCCATCAGCTTTTCCAACTGATCCAGCTCTTTCAGCCGCTGATAGATCTGGTCCCAAACGCACGGGGTCTCGTTTTCGGCATAGACCTCGCAGATGCCGTTCTGCGAACCGCCACAGGGCCCGTTGAGCAGGCTCTTGGCACAGCGGGCGATGGGGCACAGGCCGCCGGTCAAGGCCAGGACGCAGTCGCCGCAGGCCTGGCAGCGCTCCTCCCAAACGCCTTGCTCGGTGGGCTGGCTCAGGCCGCTGGTGTTCAGGCCTGGCACCGTCAGTCTGTCCGGGAACTGCTCATTCATCGTCTGCACGCCGATGCCGCACGCCAGCGACACGACCACGTCCGCGTCGCGCACATAGTCGGCCGCCAGTTCGTTGTACTCGTACTCGCACTGGCGTTGCACCGTGAATTCGGTGATCTCGTTTTCGTTCCCGTCCAGGCGGGTGGCCATCCTGAGTTGGGAGGCCAGGATGGCCACTTCCTTTTCGCCGCCAGCAAAACAGACCGTAACACAGGTGCCGCATCCCAGGACCAGCACCTTATCAGCGCCGGCGATCATGCCCTTGATCTCGTCGAGGGGCTTTTGGTCAGCTACTATCATTCTTCAACCTCCGCAATTGTACCAATCGCTTGCAGTTCCTGCAGGCTGGTGCTCCGAAACCGCACTCAGATCTGAAAGAACTCCACTAGTACGATGGATTGGAATGGGATATTTCCAGATCATTGACTCGAACGAACTTGGGAACGATCACTGCCGTTGGATTGCGGGCGCCATAGCTGTGGGACGTATTATAGGCGATGGTCTCCCGGGAGAGCCAGTCTATCTTGTCGCCAAAGACATCCAGCAGGCTTTGTGTAAGGCGCACATTGTACGGAACCGCCACAGAACCATCCTTCTTGAGCAACAACGCACCAAAGCGTGAACTTGCAGTGATGATGCCCTTGGATGGGTTGACAATGTTCATATAGTGCAGGAAGGGGATGTACAGAATGTCCTTCTCCCGTGGCATATTGACGAGATCCTGCAGGGAACTGACATCCTTATCGCCGCCGGCTAGGACCAGGCTCTTGTGGGTTACGGTGTGGCCAGTAGGTTCAGCGTCAAACTCGTCAGCGTCATCCTGAGCCCAGACAAATCCCCGAAACACGCCCTCCTGAATGATTGGATGGGGTCTTCTGGGAATGCCGGTGAAATCCATCTTGAAGGGAAAGGTCTCAGGCCTGTCAGGGTCATCCACGAGCGTGAACCTATCCGAGAACATCCTCTGGTCGACATTCTCCTCGCTCAGGAAAGAAAAATCGCGTTTCATCAAGCCGCCGTCAAAACCGATCCAGTTCATAAAGCTGACCATCTCGGCCGTCGCTGCCGGGCCGAAGACAATATCATATGCACGCAAGGGCAGTTGCTGTGCTGTATCACGCTGATATCGTGCGACCAGGAACGCCAGCTCTCGCTGCAGTTGGGTTGGGTCCAGCTCCGACTTTTTCTGAGCGGATTGCTCAGCAATCACCTCCCACTTTAGCGTTTCGTGAGCAAGGACGGCCGTAACCTGGGCATCGGAAGTCTTGAAGTACAGAGTGTGGTCTGACCTTGTATTTGTCAGAGCGATAGTGTTGGAGCCACAAGAAAAGATGCCAGATAGCTTCAGGTCCTCTGTTTCCAGACCCTGAACCGCGCTGTTGAAGAAGCGCAATCTCTCTTCATTGCTCATTTGGGCCAGCGTTTCGTCATAGCCGCTTTCGTCTACGAGCGTCTCCTCCAAAATCGGAATCGTCGGCTGGTAGGTCAGCGGCTGCGAATGCTCGACCATCTCGGCGGCGATATCAATGCCCTGCTTCATTTCGTCGGTTCTATCCAGATCGGTGATGAGACTGTAGTTCGCCCGCTTCTTTCCCGAATAGGCAGTGATGTCCAGCCGGACCAGGTGCTCGTTGGTATTCAACGATATGGCCGAGTTGGCAAAACGCATCAGGTAGCTGTCTTCTTTGTGATAGAAAAGCGCAATGTCACAATCCTGCTGCCGTGCATACTCCCGCAGCCCGGTTAGGGTCTCCAAGATCTTGTTCTTCACGTCATTCTCCTATCCTGACATTGTCGAATCGGCAGACAGGAACCGCGTGTCCCAGTTGCATGGCCTGATTGGGTTGGCCCTTGCCGCAGTTGTCGACGAAGGCCACTTCCCAGGTCGATTCGTCGCCCACGGCGGACAGGGAGTTCCAGAACCTGAGGGTGTCGTCTTTGTAGGTTGGGTTCTTGACAACTTGGGTGATAGCCCCGTCTTCCACCAACCAGCCGATCTCATTGGCAAAGTGGAACTGCTCGCGATTTGAGCCGATCGACCAACTACGATCACCATCCAGAACGATGCCCTTTTCTGTGCTCTTGACAATGTCCTCCAGCGTACCGTCACTGCCTGGATCGACGTTGATATTCGTCATCCTCTCGATGGGTACGCGGTAGAACGACGATGCCCGGTTACAGCCACCGCTCCCGGGAAAGATCGTCCTGCCCGCCCTGGTGTTCGCCTCTTCGACCATCTGCCGGCCCGTGATGGCGCCCACCAGAATGCCCCTGTCGATCAGAACCGTGTTCTGGCCGGGGACACCGTCATCGTCGTAGCCAAAGCTGCCCGGGGTGTTGGGCAGCGTGGCGTCGGCGCGAGCCGTTAGCTTTTCGGAGCCGTAGCGCAGGGCGCCGAAATCGTCCAGGGTCACAAAGGAACCGCCGGCGTAGGCCAATTCGTAGCCCAGGATGCGGTCCAGCTCCAGGGGATGGCCAATGGTTTCGTGGGTTTGCAGCCACATCATGGTCGGCAGCAGAATGACCGAGCGATCTTCTTTCGGGCAGTCATCGGCCACCAGCACCTGGTTCATTTCCCTGACGATTCTCTCGGCGTTTTCGTCAAAGAGCTGCTTGTCAAGGGATTCCCAACCCCGCGTGCTGGCCCCTTGATTGCCCAAACTGAACGAGCGCTCGTGCGTCATTCCCTGTGTGTCTTTGCCCGAGACCTCCAGGTAGGCAAAGACCTCGGTAATGTCCTTTTCGATCTCACTTCCTTCCGAGTCCACATAGACGATTTGCTTGCGCATGAAGGTCAAATCGCCAATGCGTTGAAGCACACCCTTTTGGTCGAGTTTGTCGTCCAATTCCTTCAAAAAGGCGACCTTGTCGGCCAGTGGGACCTCAAAGGGATTGATTTCGCACGGGCTCGCAAACCTGGCCTGGACGGCCTCTTTCTCCGCCAGGCGCACCGGGAAGGTGACCCTCTCAGCAGCAATCTGGGCATTGTCCAGGGCCTTGCTGAACAAGGCTGCTATGTCACCCAGGTCGGACGATGCGGAAAAGCCCCAGGCGCCTCTGTAGAGCACCCGGATGCCGATTCCGCTTTCGCGGGCAAACGTGTTGGTTTTCAGATTGCCGTTCCACATCAACAGGGCGTTGGTTTCCTCAAAGGGATACCAGCGAGCATCCACATAGGTGGCGCCCAGTCCCTTGGTGTGCTCGATCTGCTGCTTGATTTGATGTAGCATTCTAGGCTTCTCCATTCATCGCCTGCTTCTTGTCTGGCAGGCGTTCATTCTTCAAAGGATTGGGCCCCAGTTGCCGGGCTCGCTCTGTCATCTCGGTCGCGATTTCGGCAAAGCGCACGCCCTCGGCTGAAGAGAGGAAGTACATCTCCAGTCGCTCTGGCTCCAGGCCGACTTCGGCTAACAGCTTCTTGGTATAGCTGACCCTTCGCTCGGCGCCGATATTACCCTCCAGGTAATGACAGGTGCCCTTCAGTCAGCCGGCGACAAAGACAGCATCGGCGCCTTTCTCAAAAGCCCGCAGCAGATAGAGGACATCCACCTTGCCGGTGCAGGGCAGGTGCAGCACCTTCACGTTGGGCGGATAGCTTAGCCGCATGGACCCGGCCAGGTCCGCTGCCGCATAGGCACAATAGTGGCAGGCAAAGGCCAGAACCTGGGGCTCAAAATCGGTCATGGTCGGCTCCTAGTCCGTTCTTCTCCATTCGTGTCCTTCGTCATGCCGCGAATACCGCATCTATCGCTTCAAACAACGCCTCTTCTTTGGCCAACATCTGGTCGTCCGTAAAGTGCTGCAACTGGATGGCCCTTGCCGGGCATTCGGCCGGGCACAGGCCACAGCCCCGGCAAGCGGCGGCCGTGATCTCGGCCGCGCCGAGGATGTCGCCCACACCGGCCAGATCCGGGTTGATGCGCACCGCGCCAAAGGGGCAGATGCGCACACAAGTCAGGCAGGCGGTGCACTTGGCTGGGTCGACCACGGCCACAACACCGCCGACTTCCAGCGTATCCTTCGACAGGATGCTCGCCGCCCGGGCTGCTGCCGCCCCGGCCTGGGCAATGGTCTCGTCCAACAGCTTCGGGTAGTGGGCCATGCCCGCCAAAAAGATCCCCTCGGCCGGAAAATCCACTGGCTGGAGCTTGACGTGGGCTTCCAGGAAAAAGCCCTCGAGTGTGCAGGAGAATTTCAAAAGTTCGGCCAGGTCGCGACTGCCCTCGGCCGGAACGACCGCCTCGGAGAGCACCAAGAGGTCGGGGCTGAGTGTCACGGGCAGCCCCAATACTTCATCCCGGACCGTGATCTGCAGCCGGCCGTTGGTGGTCACCTGCGGCCGGCTTTCCTCCTCGTACCGCAAAAAGACAACGCCCGCCTGCCGCGCCTGGGTGTAGAGCGCCTCCTGAAAGCCATAAGTACGGATGTCGCGGTTGTACAGAACAAAGACCTGTGCCTCCGGATTCTGTT
>CBDUWJ010000122.1:0-6942 GCA_965370895.1 uncultured Anaerolineae bacterium
GGCGACAGCGTGGCCGATATGGAGGGCTGGACCTTGAGCGACGCCGAAGGCAACATCTATGTCTTTCCCAATTATCGGTTGTGGCCGGGGGGCAACGTGACGGTCCACACCCGCACAGGCCAGGACGGCAATCCGCTGTCGAGCCTGTTCTGGGGTAAACTGCAGGCGGTCTGGTCGTCTGGGGTGGTGGCAACGCTGAAAAGCGCAGAAGGGCGAGTCATCACCACCTACGCTGTTGGCCCGTAGGAGAACGCGTTATGACTCACCGCTTGCGTGCGAAGAGAGACCTGATAGATGGCACGTATCATTGAGGCAGAGGGTGAGGGTCCCACGCCAGTGGGCGTGGGTTCCTACGTGTTGGAATAGGTCGAAACCACAAGTGTCCTGCCGGATGCGCCAGATCTGATCCAGGTCTAGGCCGAGCAATGTGCAGGCCAGGACCTTGTTGACAATCTGGTGGCCGATCAGGACGATGGTCTTGCCCTCAGCGGAGTCGGGATGCCGTACGGCCATCTCCTCCAGGAGGGCCAGAAGGCGGATCTGGACATCGGCCAGGCTTTCGCCATCGGGAAAGTGAACCTGGCTCGGCCTCGTTCGCCATAGCGCAGCCTGCACCGGATAGGCCGCGGCTGCTTCCGAGTGTGTCAGGCCCTGAAAGCGACCATAGTTGATGTCGATGAGTCCCTCGTGGCGTTGAGCTGGCAAGCATAGTGCATCCGCCAGCGGAGCGGCGGTCTGCTGTGTGCGGAGGAGCGGGCTGGCATAGAGAGCCGAAATCGGTTCGTTCTTGAGCCGCTTGGCCACGGCACGGGCCTGAGCCTGGCCTACATTGTCGAGGGGGAGGTCTGTGTGCCCGCGGAAGCGTTCTCCCGACAGAGTGGGATCCCCGGCACCCGCGTTCCAGGCGGTCTGGCCATGGCGGACAAGGACAATGCGCGTACCGCCAAGTTCAGTTGCGGCCTCTTGCTTGGAGCCGAAGCCTGGCTCTTGGGGCTGACAGGTGGCTGCCAACCTGCCAGGGAGGTTGCGTCCTGACTCTTGGGGCCGAAGCCCGTTTCCTGGGGCTGACAGGCGGCTGCCAACCCCACCAGCGGCGTGGGGTAGCGCTGGGCTGAGGTGGCAGGTATCGTTGAGGCCCACGACGGTGAACTCATCCGTGGCCGGGTCGTAGTCGAAGCGGCTGAGATTGCACAGATCCTGACGGACCTGCCAGTAGGCGGTGTTGGGCAGCCCACCTAGGACGCAGGCCAGCGTCTTGGTGACCACCTGGTGGCTCACCAGAGCGATGGTGTCGCCCTCGTCGTGGCGGGTCAGGATGGTGCGGAGGGTAGTGACGGCACGGTTGCGCAGGGCGACGGTGCTCTCGCCACCGGGAATCTGGATGCTGAATGGGTCGTGGCGCCACTGCTGATAGAGCTCAGGCCAGCGGCGGGCTACGTCGAGGTCGAATTGCCCGGCCCACTCACCATAGTTCATGCTCCCCAGACCGGGCAGCGCCTGAGCACTCAGGTCATGGGGCTCGGCGATTATCTGGGCGGTGCGGGCCGCCCTCTGGAGCGGGCTGGAATAGATGGCAGTCAGGGGCCAGTCGGCGAGGCGTTGGGCGGTGGCCTGGGCTTGGGTCACACCTTCGTCGGCCAGGGGCAAGTCTATGATGCCCCGGAAACGCCTGCCTTGCCCTTCAGCAAGATTCCAGGCGGTGTGGCCGTGGCGGATGAGGATGATTCGGATCATAGCGGTTCTTTCCACAGAATGGAGCTGCGCCTGGGTCTTGGGACCAAGCCTGTCTCTTGGAGCTGCTAGGCGGCTGCCAACTCGGCGAGTCGGCCTTCACGATGACGACATTGTAGCGTAGCTGGAATTCCGTGTCAAGGTGATAAAACCTGGAAACCGGAGGGTGGTTGCCCGCCAGACTGGGACTGCAGCGCGGCTGGCGTGTACGAGGAAGGGATGGCCGTCACCAACAGAGAGACCTCAGAACCAAGCCTCAAAGTGCCCAGCCCGCATTTCGAACGGCCCAACGCGGACGCGGCAAATGAGGTGAATACGACTGTAGGGGATCAAGGTGAAGCCAACCCCGGGCAGTGCGGACGCCAGGGAATCCGTATGGGATCCGTGGACAGGCAGAAACGTATGGCCGAAGCTGTGCGACTGATTATCACCCGCCGGGAGCGGGCACCGCGATCTCCCAGGATGGAGCGGGCATTGAAGCGGCTCATCTGGCGCTACAGCCAGACAAGGCCGCCTGTCTCTTGGAACCGGCAAGCGGTCATTACCAGACCGAGAAGGGGGAACGTTGAAGAATAAGGGCTGTACGCTGGGCCTCATAGTGTTTGTGGTGTTGGCTATGCTGGGAGCTATTGGTCTGGATCTGTATACCGACCTGGCTTGGTTCGAGACGTTGGGTGTGGCTTCGGTGCTGTGGAAGCGGCTCGCCGCCGAGTGGGTGCTTTTCATCATCGCCTGGGTTGTCGCCACGGTAGTGCTGGCTGCCAACTGGTGGCTGGCCCGCTCGTTGGCTGGCGGTGGGCGCGGGCAGATGAGGGTGCCCTGGTTGCGCCAACAGCGGTCGCAACACACTGTCACTGCGGAGCCGACCACTCTCGTCGTCAGCGCCCGCGTTGCCAACGGGATGCTGGCAGTGGTGTCCGTGGGCCTGGGCTTCCTCTTTGCCTGGTCGGCCAGGACCAGGTGGCTCGCGGCGCTGATGAGCCTGAACGGCGTTCCCTTTGGCCAGACCGACCCGATCCTGGGCCGTGACCTGAGCTTCTACGTCTTTCGCTTGCCGTGGCTGCGATTCCTGCAGGGATGGTTTCTCTGGCTGGTCTTGATCGCTCTGGGCGGTGCGGCCCTGGTCTACTTTGCCAGCTACTCGGCTGGGCAATTGGCGGCCAAGGTTCAGGTCGAGGGTGAGCGCCCGCCGTGGCTACGTCTGTCACGCGCCGCCGAGCGACACCTGCTGGTACTCGGGGCCATTGCCCTGGGTTTGTTCGCCTGGGGCTACCAGCTAAACATCCCCAGCCTGCTCTATTCGACCTCTGGGGCGGCCTACGGTGCAAGCTACGCCGACGTCCACGCCCGGCTGCCGGTGATGCACCTACTCACCGCTATCGTCCTTCTGGGTGCGGTGATCTTGCTGGTAAATATCTTTGTGCGGGTGAAATGGCTGCCCTATGCCGTCACCGGTGCCTGGCTGCTGGTGGCCTTCCTGGGCGGGAGTGTCTACCCCAGTCTGCTCCAGCGCATGGCCGTAGAGCCCAACGAGCTGGACCGCGAGTGGGAATACATCGCCAACACCATCGAGTTCACACGGATGGCCTTCGGTCTGGACGGTGTGGTTGAGGTTGATTTCGACGTAGCAGAGGAGACCGCACCCCTCGATCTGGCAGCCCACGGGTCCACCATCAAGAACATCCGCCTGTGGGACTATCGGCCTCTGTTGCGCACCTATGGCCAGTTGCAGGAAATCCGCCTCTACTACGCCTTCAATGATGTGGATGTTGACCGCTATCAACTCGGCGACGACTATCGGCAAGTGAGCCTGGCGGCCCGGGAGATCGCCCCCGACGAACTACCCCAAACTGCCCAGACGTGGGTCAACCGTCACCTGGTCTATACTCACGGTTCGGGTGTGGTCCTCAGCCCTGTGAACGAGGTCGTTGAGGAGGGCCTGCCGGACCTCTGGGTCCGCGACATTCCGCCCCAGTCCAACTATCCGGAGTTGGCGCTCGCCCGGCCCGAGATCTACTATGGCGAACTAACAGATGATTATGTCATCGTCACGACGAAAGTGCAAGAACTGGACTATCCCTCGGGGGATCAAAACGTATACGTCACATATCAAGGGACGGGCGGCGTCATCCTCAAGTCGCTCCTCACCCGTTTGGCCTACGCTCTACGACTGGGCAGCAGCCAGATCGCGCTCAGCGACTCTATCACCCGGGACAGTCGCCTGATGTGGCGGCGGAGCATTGATGAGCGAGTGCAGACCGTGGCCCCCTTCCTGCGCTACGACTCTGACCCCTACCCCGTCATCGTGGATGGACGCCTGATCTGGCTTCTAGATGCTTACACCACCACCAATCGCTATCCCTATTCCGATCCCATCGGGCGTGGGTCAGTCGGGGCCCCGTCCGAGCAGATCAACTACATCCGCAATTCAGTCAAGGTCACCATCGATGCCTACGACGGAACGCTGAGCTTTTACCTGATCGATCCCGGGGACCCGTTGGCAGCAACCTACGCATCCATATTTCCCGACCTCTTCCGGCCAGTGGAGGACATGGACCCGCAGTTGGTTGCCCACTGGCGTTACCCGGAGGGCATGTTCCGCGTCCAGGCTGCAAAGTTCCAGACCTTCCACATGACCGATCCTCAGGTGTTCTACAACCAGGAGGACCTGTGGGATTGGGCCGAGGAGGTAGTGACCGGCGAGCGGGTGCGCATCGAGCCTTACTACGTCAACATGCGTCTGCCCGGTGAGGACGACACCGAGTTCGTGCTGATGTTGCCCTTCACGCCATCCAACAAGCAGAACATGATTGCCTGGCTCTACGCCCGCAATGATGGCGAGCGCTATGGCCAGCTAGGCGTCTACAAGTTTCCCAAGCAGCGACTGGTTTACGGGCCGATGCAGGTGGAGTCGCGCATCGACCAGAACCCAGAGATCAGTCAGCAACTGTCCCTGTGGAACCAGCGGGGCAGCCAAGTGATCCGGGGCAATCTGCTGGTCATTCCCGTTGACCAAGCGATTCTGTACGTGGAGCCAATCTACCTACAGGCCGAGGCCAGTCAGCTCCCTGAGCTGCGTCGGGTGATCGTTGCTTACGGAAATCGCATTGCCATGGAGGAAACGCTGGGTGAGGCATTGGCGCAGGTCATGGGCCAAGCATCCAAGGATGCCGCATCCAAGGATGCCGCATCCAAGGATGCCACACCCTTGGACCCGGAGCCACCTTTGTTGGACTCTGCTCCATCAGACATGACCCTTCCGCCGCTGAAAGGCGATCTGGCCGGCCTGATTTTCGAGGCCGACGCTCGCTATCAGGCCGCGCAGGACTGCCTGCAAGTTGGCGACTGGGCCTGCTACGGCGCGGAGATGGATGCCCTGCAGCAGGCACTGGAGGCCTTGATAGCTGCCACGCAAGAGTAAGCAAGGCCCAAGCTCTGAGACCCGGCCCCTTAGGGCTGGGGCGATCACAAGATCTGCTAGGTTCGCTGGGATTTAGGCAACAACCAGCAAACAGAGCAAACGATGACATACCATAGGAGGACATGATGGGCGAACACGACGAGTCTGTTGAAAGCTCCCAAGATCTACCCGCTGTCGGACCTGAGAGGGAGGCCGAGGAAGCCCCGCTCGAAGCAGTGGAGGAGGCTGCAGCCCAGGTGGCTGAGGCCACACAAGCACCAGTGCTCGAAGCGGAGCCGGAACCAGAGACGGTCGAGGCTGAAGAGGAACCGGATCAAGTAACGGAAGGCGAAGCTGAAGCCGAAGATGTGGCAGCGGCTGGGCCTGAACCGAAATCTGCGCGGGGCAGCGCAGATGAGGTCCAGGCTGACGAGGAGCCGGCACCCGAAGCGGAGCCGGAAGACGTTATGGCCGAAGAACTACAACCTGCGATGCCCCCCGCAGACGCAGAGCAGACTGAGGAGGAGTTGGCACCCGGAGCGGAGTCGGAAGACGTAGTGCCCGAAGAACTCCAGCCTGCGATGCCCGCCGCAGGCGAACTCGAGCCTGAAGCCGGGGCCGAAACGATCCGCGTCGAGGAACCAGAGTTCCCTCCCCTCGAGGTCGCGCCGCCCGACCGGGGCGGTTGCTGGCGCCTGCTGGCCGTCGGGCTGGTGAGTGCGCTTGCCGGGACGTTTCTTGCTCTCTTCATCCTGCTGGTCATCAATGGCACCCTCAACTATCAGTTGGCCACCCAGAGGGCGCTGCAGGCCGAAACTCAACGGCTAGACAGTGAGATCGAGACACTCAGCTCTGACCTGGAACCGCTCAAAGGGCACGTGGAGGCATTGCAGGACCTGCCTGCCCAGGTGGACAAGGCCCAGGCCGCCATCCAGGCCCTGGAAGTCGATCTGGCGGACGTACAGGCAGGACTGGAGTCCATAGGCACGGACATGGCAGCCGTGCAGGCTGAGCAGGAGCGGCAGGGCAGAGAACTGGCGACTGCACAAACGGCATTGATCATGTTGCGTGATGACGTGGATAGGGTAGAAGAGAATGTGCTGACGTTGCACATCCACCTTGGCGCCCTGGAGGATCAGGTTGGCGCTCTTAGCGACGAGCTGCGCGCCGTGCGCCAGGCTATCCAGCGATTCGATTCCTTCCTCGGCGGCCTGCGACAACTGCTAAGCGAATCCCTGGAGCCAGCGCTGGGAATGACGCCCACTCCATCCGCATCCGCAACTCCGGCTGCGACCACAACTACGCCGTGACCGGGTTGTACTCAATACGGAGGTTGTAGCCGACACGGAGGGCCTACCGAACACGGGGTCTGACAGGGCCGTGCTGCGCCTTCTTGGATCGCTCCGAGGGGGGCGTCCGAGCACCCGGCGATAGCCCGGTCCTGTCGTGTGTGGGCTATTGGAGCGCCTAGCAGAGTCCGGCAGGGAGACGCATGACCCTGGAGATGTGCCGCGTTGTACGCAACACTGGCCATGGGCGTGTGGAGAACCACCTGCCCCCATGGTCTCTGGCACGATTGTTTGACAATCGTTCCCTTTTGGCCTATACTGTCCTTGGATACAGCATTTGAGATTCGGTCATCGAATCTCGCTCGCCTCTGGGCCCGGCCCGCTGGAGTGCGTGCAACCTTCGGTTGCCGGCCCCGGCCCCGTCAGGGATTGGCGTGCACTGGAGAGACGACGGAAAGTTGGGCCAACCCAATGTTGGCACAAACCTCTCAGGGTGAGTGTTAGATCTACTGAGACTCTGCA
>CBDUWJ010000123.1:0-6940 GCA_965370895.1 uncultured Anaerolineae bacterium
AGGGGTAGGTGGTATCAGGGGATCCAGGCGTGTCGTGGGGATTACGGACAATAGCAACTCGACCGGTTGCTGCAGGCGTTCAGTGAGACGCTCCTGAAGCTCGACCACTTGCCCGTAGGATATCGTCCATGGGGAGCGCACCCACACCTGCAGGCGCATCATACCACTGTCGTCCTCAAGCCTCTGCCAGTCGTCCACCTCCACGCGGCCCAGAGCCGCGAGATCGTCGCGGCTCATGGCTTCCACCTCATCCTGGATGGCCCTGCGCAGTTTCTCATGAGAGATAGCCTGGTTCACCGACCGGGCGCTGAGGATGCCCAACGGTACTGCAACAGCGAGCAGCAGCAATGCGGTGCCGATCACGCCTCTCTGAAAGACCATGGCCCGGGTTTGCTTGCCGGGAAGCGGCCGGAAGCCGAGCAACAGGAAGACCAGGCCGCCTGCGGCAGTGATGGCCACCAGGTTGGTGATGAAGAGGAGAATCGCCCCCCCGGCGATCTGACCCCCGGTGGCCTCTACATGCCACAGTGTTCCGCCGACGAAACGCAACCCGGTGACCTCGATCAGCCACAGCCCCAGGCCAAGGCCTACCGTCGCCAGGGGTGGGACCAAAGCTGCGGCGATGGCCACGCCTGGCAAGGAGGCGGATACCTCTTTGCGGCACAGGGCATAGGCGCCCGCTGTGCCCGAAGCCAGGGCCACCCCCAGGTCCAGCAGATTGGGCTGGATCCGGCCCAGAATCTCGCTCTGCAGGCTTGCCCTCGGGACAAGCAGGGTGTACAAAGTGCCCACAAAGAGGCCCACGACGATGGCCAGTAGCATCCCTCGCAGTGTGGCGCCTGCCCCCCTTTTCAGCAGGCGCAGGTCCCCCCGGACTACTCCCAGACTCATGCCAAAAATGGCAGCCATGAGTGGGGCGACGAGCATGGCGCCGATGATCACCGCCGGGCTATTCAGAAGCAAGCCGAACGAGGCAATGGCCGAGGCCAGGGCCATCATCACGTAAAAGTCCACGCTGGGCTGCGCTCCCCCGCGGATCGTTCTGTAGACCTCGGTTTGCTCACGCAGGTCCAGGCTGGGCAGGAGGCCGAGAAGCCCCCAGCCAGCACGGCGCAGCCAGGTGCCCATGCGCCTGCGGTGCGTGCGGCGCTTGATGACGATAGAGTGTGCCGGGCTGCGGGCCGCCACCATCTGGGGGATATTGCCGAACAGCACCCGGTCAAGGTAGCTCTCGTGGCTGGCCCCGACCATAACCAGGTCGTAGTCCTTGGCTGCCTCCGTCAGGATGCCTTTGATGGGGGAAGAGGCTTGCACTACCTTGCCCTGCACGCGCGGTTCGCCGGCCCAGGGCTCCAGGTATTCCTCCAGGCGCTGGTGGCTCAGAGACATCGCGACCTGCCCGTGAACCTCACGGGCTACGTTCAGAGCTGTGACCTGGATTCGGGGCGAAAGGTCCAGCGCCAGCTCGATGGCCAGTGCCGCGTTGGGACCGCCACCCACCGGCACCAGCACGCGCTCCATGGTCTCCATGGTTCCGTCCAACGCATGCTCCCCGTCCATAGCCCGCACGACCGCCACGTCACAGGGCGCGTACCGAACCACAGGGTCGAGGGTGCGTCCCAGCAGGTACCGCCCACCCCCTCTCTGACCGCGCCAGCCCAGCAGGAGTAGATCGGGTGAATCTCCGCCGGCCGCGGCCAGAATCTCAGCGCCTGGATCGCGTCCAGCCCGGACGACGACGCTCACCGGAACATCGCGGCATGCGTCGGGTATGCTCAGCCCTTCGAGATGGGTTGCTCCGGCTGCGACCTGGGGTTCGGGGGGCAGCCAGGCGGGACGGCGCCCGCTTGCCGTCACACTCAGGATCGTGAGCCGGCCGCCGCGGGCTGCTGCCAGCGCACAGCCCACCGCCAGCAGGGGCTGCACATGGCTTTCTTCCCCCACAGCGGCGAGAACGTGGTAGCTGGTGTCGGTCTGGTTTGAGGCTGTAGCTGCTTTGCTCAGAGGATGTAGGTCTTGACGCCGGTGTCCTCTTCGATCCTGGCGGCCAGACGCTCCAGATCGGGCAGGGCGAAAGTGCTATCAGGACCGACAGGCCGGCCAAAGGCGATGGCGTCGACGCCTTCGTCATGGGCAGCAGATTCCAGGGCCTCGACAAGGGGACCATGGCGCAGGCACATCTCGGCTTCTACCCCTTGCGCTGCAGCCCTTTCGATGGCCATGGCCAGCAGGAACTCGCCCATGTGTTCCATTTCCGTGGTCACCACGTCAGGGCGAACGCCCCGGGCAGTGAGCCTAAGGAATTCCACGTCCACAACGTAGAGAAAGAGGATAGTGGCCCCCTTCTCCTTGGCCATCTCGATGACCGCATCCTGGGTCCTACGGCTTGCCTCGCCACCCCGGGTGGCACACAGGATCTTTTTCATAGCACGCTCCTGACAAATGCACTGGGCACAAAGCTCAAGTCACCAGGCTCAAGGCACAATGTGCAGTATCCAGCTTTCAATCTCCAGCTTCCAATCTCCAATGTCCAGTCCCCCATCAGAAGCGGATGAACAGCCACACGGTGCCGATCGCCACGGTGATGATCGTAGCCGGGAGCCCGACTTTCAGCCATTCCAGGTAGGTAATCCGGTAGCCGGCACGTTCGGAGATACCGGCTGTCACGAGGTTGGGCGATGCGCCGATGAGGGTGCTGTTGCCGCCCATAGCCGCGCCGACGGACAGGCTGTACCACAGGACCATGTTGCCGGCCCCTGGTATGGTGCGGGTGAGAAAGTCCACCACAGGCAACATAGTTGCTGTAAATGGAATATTGTCGATCACACCCGACAGCAGGGCTGCCGACCAGACCACCACCAGGATGGCCAGGCTTAGGTTATCGCCCACCAGATTGCTGATACCCATGGCGATGAGGCTGATCAACCCTACTTCCTGCAGGGCACCGACGGCGATGAACAGCGCGATAAAGAACACCAGCGTCGTCCAGTCCACCACCCGCAACATCTCCTCGACATCGGGGGATACCCAGATCAGCATGGCCACCGCGCCCATGAGAGCAGTGACTGCCGGCGCCAGGCCGATGGCGTCGCCGATGATGAACAAGACCAGCATCACGCCAAAGATCAGTCCGGCTTTGCGCAGTTTCTCCGGCTCTTTGATGCGTCCGGCCTCCCGGAGCCGCTCCCGCATGGCGTCGGAAAGCTGCCCGCCCGCTGCACGGTACGTCTTGCGGTAGTGCCAGATGACATAGATGGCGAGAGCTACCAGGGCTGCCACCACGCCGGGGGTCAGGTTGACCAGGAAATCATTAAAGCCCAGGCCAGCGTAGGAGCCGATAAGAATGTTGGTCGGTGTGCCGATCAGGGTGCTGATTCCCCCCACGTTCGAGGCCAGGACCTCGGGGATGAGCAGGGACAGGGGGTTGGTGCCCAGCGTAAGGGCAATCTGAATGGTTATCGGCGCCATCAGCAGCATCGTGGTCACGTTGTCCAGCAGCGCCGAAGCAATGGCGGTAATGATCATCAGGATGACGGCCAACAGCCACATCTTACCCTGCGACAAGCGGTAGGCCTGGTAAGCCAGCCATTGAAAGATGCCGGTCTCTTCGATGACGGCGATGACGATCATCATGCCCATCACCAGAAAGATGACGTCAAAATCCACGTACTCCAATGCCTGCTCAAAGGTGAAAACAAAGAGGTCGGAGTTGATGGCGCCCCCGACAAGGCCGATCCCCAGCACCAGAGACATGCCCAGGAGGGCTGCAGTGGTTTTGTGCAGTTTCTCCAGAGCAATAAGCACCAGAACCAGCACAAAAGACAGGGTTGCTATCCAAAAACCAGGGGTGATGCGACGCTGCATTTCCGTATCGGGTAGCCGGACCGAGCAACCAGTGTTGAGTCGCGTAACATCTTCCGACTCAAGGGGCTGCTCCATCGCGTGGTAATGAGGACGGATGATCTGGACCACCACTGTCTTCAGTGCGCCCGGCGGCAGATCCAGCACAAAGGTACCATCCTCCTGGCTCGTGGCTTCGGCCGCCGGTTCCTCGTGACCGTTGATCAGGACCGAAACGTCGGCCTCGTGGACCGGTTCGCCTAGTGGATCCAGCAGCCGGCCGGACAGGCTCGGGCCCCCTGCACCAGATTCGAGCAATCCCTCTGCCCGAACCCAGGCCGGCAGATGATCGCAAGACATCGTCCAGGCCAAAGCCATCGCCAGGATGGCGGCCACATTGGCCGGGAGAACCCAACGCCGTGCCCTTGCCTGGGCCGTCAATCGTTTGAGCATCGACACCTCCGCTTTCAGGGAATAGTCTGCTTCTACAGGATGCGAACCTCGGCTCCCGTTTCGGCAAGCAGTACCGCGGCGAATACTTTCAGGGCTGCCTCGTCAAACACTGCCTCTCGACGCAGGGGGCGACCAAGCACGATGAGGTCTGTGCCCAACTCCTTGGCTGCTGCAACCAGCTCTGCTCGCAGCTGGCCCTGGCGCACGATGCCCTGGGCTTTGATGCCCCAGGCTGCTGCCCGTTCCTGGGCAATTGTCCCCAACCAAGATTACCGGCCCCAGGACGGACAGGCCGCACAGAGGCCATACTGCTTCACGTACCGCCTCCTTGCAGCTCAAACAGGTAGTTCGAGTCGGCCCAGTATACCGCAACAAAGTGATTTAGGCAATTCCCTGGAGGCCAACACGGCGCGTCCCAGACCGGCCACGCTACTCCTGCATGTCAGTAGCTGCTTTGAGCGGCACGACGTGCAGGCCTTTGCCCGCTCCAACTCGGCCGCAAGACTGCCAATCCCCGCAGAGGTGACAACGTTGTGGCCAGGGCTATGAGTTGACTCCGTTCCCACACGCCGCTTGCGGTTTCTACCCTATTCTGGTACAATATGGGCCAAATGGATGGGGGCTTACAGACACCGCGTCCGTTGTGCGGCAGAATAGCGTGCAAGAGATCGGTTTCCTCGTGTGCGCGGAAGCTGGCGTGCGCGGCGAAGCCGTCCAGAATGTGATGAGAGAACCAGAGATGGATCAGCAATCTGTGCAGCCTCGGCGCCGCTCTGGTGCCGAACCACAACCCGAGGCACCCGGGCCGGGGGCCCCGGCCCACCAGGACTGGGCTCCACTGCCCCCACCGCCAGCTCGTCCTGCCAGACGGGGGAGGGGAGTGGGCTGGGAACTGACGCTGGCTCTGCTGATCGTGGCGGGCATTGCCATGACCCTGGGCGCTCTGTTTGCATCCGAGTTGTGGCTGGCGGAGCGAGTATTGCCCGGTGTCTCTGTCTGGGATGTGGACCTGGGGGGGCTGACCCATGATCAGGCGATGGAGCGCCTGGCTGCCGGGTTCTACTATCCGACCAACCGCCGCCCCACCCTCCGTTATGGCAACCAGGAGTGGGCCATAGACCCCGAGGACTTGGGTACCCGACTGGACGTGGCCGCTACGGTGGATACAGCCATGGCCCTGGGCCATGAAGGCGATCTGGGGGCTCGTCTCGAGGAGCAGATCGAGGTCCTGCGCGACGGGCGCCTGATAATGCCCATCTTTGCCTCTGAGCCTGGCAGTGGGGCGATGTTCCTCAGCCAAATCGCCCGCCAGGTGAACCTTCCCTCACACAATGCAACCCTGCTGATCGAGGAAGATCTGAGCGTAGAGGTTATTCCCGGTCAGACGGGGCGCGAAGTGGATGAGGCGACCACGCTACAGACGCTGGCTGAGCGCATGGAGGGGATGGAGGGCGGCGATGTGGAGCTGGTGGTCCGCGTGAGCGAGCCCCTGGTGACCGACCTCAGCACTGCCCGAGATGAGGTGCAGCGCATCATCAGCGATCCCATCATCCTCACCGCGCCTGATTACGAGCCGTGGACCATCGAGCCTGCGGCGCTGGCTGACTGGTTGATCCTGCAGCCCACGGTTGATAGGGATGGCGAACCGAACCTAGCGGTCAGCCTGGATCTTGGTCCGGCGGCCCAGCTCGCAGAAGAGATCGCCGGTCAGGTGGCACGAGCGCCCAGGGACGCGCAATTCCGTTTCGACGTCGCCGGTAACAAGGTGGTGTCCGTCATCGACAGCGTGCCCGGCCAGACATTAGACATAACCACCACGGTGTCCCTCATAGAGAGCGCGGCCACCAGTGAGCGGCGCGCTGTGCCCCTGCCGCTGGTATGGATCCGTCCCGCCGTCGCCACCAGGGATGCGCCTGACGTGGGCGCTTTTGACCTGATCGGCGAAGGAATCACCAACTTTAGTGGGTCATCGACAGCACGGGTGACCAATATCGTCGTGGGCACGGCCCAGTTTGATGGCTTGCTCATCGCGCCGGGGCAGACCTTCTCCTTCAACCGCAATCTGGGCGAGATCACCGCGGAGAAAGGATACGCAGAAAGCATCATCATCTGGGGCAACACGACCAAGACGGATGTAGGAGGTGGGCTCTGCCAGGTATCATCTACCGCTTTCCGTGCTGCTTTCTGGGCTGGCCTGCCCATCACCGAGCGATGGCCCCATCGATTTCGCGTCAGCTACTATGAGCCGCCCAAGGGCCTGGACGCCACAATATACACGCCCCGGGTGGATCTCAAGTGGGTCAACGATACGGAGGAGTTCATCCTGATCCGGACCCACGTGGACAAGGCCAAAAAGACCGTAGCTTTCCGCTTCTATGGCGCCGCTCCGGGCCGCACGGTTAAGATGGACGGTCCCCACGAGAGCAGGCCCATGCCCCACGGCCCGACAGTTTATCGCGACGACCCAAGCCTGGCCAAGGGCCAGAAGAAACAGATCGAGTGGGCCAAGGACGGGCTGGATGTGACGGTTTATCGCACGGTCAAAGAGGACGGCGAGGAGGTGAGACGCGACACCTTCTTCAGCCGCTACCATCCCTGGCAGGCGGTCTATCTGGTGGGTACCAAAGAAGACTGACCGGCCAGCGAA
>CBDUWJ010000124.1:0-6939 GCA_965370895.1 uncultured Anaerolineae bacterium
TGGGCGGGCGCGTACTCGCCACCCAGCGTCGGGAATACGGCCTTGCCCAACTGGTCATCACCAGCCCCGCCACTTCCCTTTTCTCCAACCTGCAATCTCCGATCTCCGTTTGGATGAGCCACGGGGACCGGATCGAGGCGCTGCCGCCGGGCTTTGCAGTGGTGGCCCAGACCAGCAACTCACCCATCGCCGCCATGGCCCACTCGGCCCGTTGCCTGTATGGGCTCCAGTTCCACCCGGAGGTGGTGCACACCAGTCACGGCAGAGACATCATCCGCAATTTTCTCTACCAGGTCTGTGGCCTGCGCGGAACCTGGACGGCCGCGCACTTTGTCAGCGACGCGGTGGCGGCCATCCGCCAACAGGTGGGTTCCGGGCAAGTACTCTGTGCTCTATCGGGTGGCGTCGATTCGGCTGTGGTGGCAGCTCTTGTGCATCGGGCCGTGGGCGACCAACTGACCTGCGTCTTTGTGGACCATGGCATGCTTCGCCTGGGCGAGCCGGAACAGGTAGTCCGCACCTTTGAGCAGGAGCAAGGAATGCGCCTGACGGTTGTAAGCGCCGTCGAGGAATACCTGGAGGCGCTGGCCAGCGTCACCGATCCAGAAGAGAAGCGGCGCATCATCGGCGAGAGCTTTGTGCGCATCTTTGAGAGGGAGGCGCATCGCCTCGGCCAGTTCGATTTCCTGGCCCAGGGCACCATCTACCCAGACGTCATCGAAAGCGCTGGGGCTGGCCGACCGGGCGCCCAGCGAATCAAGACCCACCATAACGTCGGTGGCCTGCCGGACGATATGCGCCTGGAACTTGTGGAGCCGCTGCGCTTTCTCTTCAAGGATGAAGTGCGTGCCGTGGGCCGCCAGCTTGCCCTGCCCGACGAAATCGTCCAGCGCCAGCCCTTCCCTGGCCCGGGGCTGGCCGTGCGCATCCTGGGAGAGGTAACCTGGCAGCGACTGGAGACGTTGCGCGCTGCCGATGCCATCTTTACCCAGGAACTGGCGGATGCTGGATTGCTCCACCAGACGAAGGACAAGGGCACCGCCCAGTCATTTGCCGTGTTGCTGCCCATTCGCAGCGTGGGTGTCATGGGCGACGGGCGGACCTATGGCCACGTGATTGCCCTTCGGTCCGTGACCACCGAAGACTTTATGACTGCCGACTGGGCCCGTCTGCCCTACGACCTGCTGGCCCGCGTCAGCAACAGGATCGTGAATGAGGTACCGGATGTCAATCGGGTTGTCTATGACCTGTCCAGCAAACCCCCGGCGACGATAGAGTGGGAATAAGTGAAAGGTGGTTTGCAACTCAACGACAGAACGAGGAGCGAAAAGGAGATGAGGAATGAACTATAGTAGAGTTCTGAGCCGTGCCTGGGAAATCACCTGGCGCTGGAAGGTGCTCTGGATCCTGGGCTTCCTGGCAAGCCTGGGTCGCGCTGCTGGCGGCGGTGGCAACCCTTCCTATCACACGGGTGGCAGCGACTGGGGCGGCCCGGCGGGCTTTGAGATTCCGCCCGAGCTTGTCGGCCTCCTCTGTGGCGTCGGCTGCCTGGCCCTCATCATCGGCATCGCCCTGTGGGTGATATCGGTCATGGCTCGTGGCGGATTGATCGCCGGCGTGCAACAGGTAGAAGACAGACGCGTAACCAGCTTTCTTGCGGCGTGGCGTGTAGGCCGCGGCCGCTTCTGGACGCTGTTCGGGATCGGCGTGCTGGCAGCCATTCCGCTGATTGTCCTGGTGGTGCTGGGGGTGCTTTTCCTTGGCTTTGGAGTCTATATCAGCACACAGGCAACCGGCGATCCCTTGGGACCGCGTGGCGCATGGGGCGTCCTGGCGCCCCTATTCTTGTGTGGTGGCACGTTCTGCTGCGGCATCCTCATCCTCACCGCTATTCTGGCTCAGATCCGCATCTACGCCGAGCGAGCCGCCATCCTGGAAGACCTGGGCTGGATTGACGCCTTCAAGCGAGGTTGGGAGGTGATGAAGGAGAACCTTGGCCCCACCATCATCCTGTGGCTCATCTTCTTTGTCATTGGACTCGCTCTTGCCCTGCTGGCCTTCTCGGTGCTGCTTGCTCTGTTCCTGCCTCTTATCGCCATCCTGACCAGCACAGATCTCGGTACCTGGGCGATTGGCCCACTGTGCTGTGGCGGGCTCGTCGCCGTGAGCGTGACCATCCTGCTCAGCGCTGTGGTGGAGACCTTCACCTCGGCGACCTGGACGCTGGCCTATCGTGAGCTGACCGGGCACGTGCCGCAATCAGCGGCGGAGTCGATGGCCGAGTAATGCTCCTCGGTGTTGACGTTGGCGGCACGTTCACCGACTTTGTACTGCTCGACGACGCGGGCCGGGTCAGCATCCATAAGCTGCTCACCACAGCCCAGGACCCGAGCATTGCCATCTTGCAGGGGATCGCCGACCTGGACGCCGGGCCAGAGGCAACGGTGATCCATGGAGCCACGGTCGCCACCAACGCCCTGTTGGAGCGGAGCGGCGCCCGCACAGCGTTGATTACCACAGAGGGCTTCCGTGATGTTCTGGAGATCGGGCGTCAGACCCGGCCCGACCTCTACGCTCTGCACCCAACCCGGCCCCCGCCGCTGGTTCCTGCGACCTGGCGCTTTGGGCTACCAGAGCGGGTGGACACGAAGGGTTCGGTCCTCGTTCCCCTCGACCTAAACGCTACCGACACTCTCGTGCGACATCTACTGGCCGAGGGGATCGAGTCGGTGGCGGTTTGCTTCCTGTTTTCCTTCCTGAACCCCGCGCACGAGCAGCAGGTGAGGGAAACCCTCACGCGCTTGGGCGGGGAAGCAGGCCCCTTCGTCTCGCTCTCCTCAGACGTGCTGCCTGAATACCGCGAATACGAGCGCACGTCCACCACCGTTATCAACGCCTACGTAACCCCGCTTATGAGCCGCTACCTCTCCAACCTGGAGGGAGGGCTGGCAGGGCGACGCCTGCGGATCATGCAGTCCAACGGCGGCACGATCTCCGTTGAGGCGGCCCGTACCCTTGCCGCACGGACGGCGCTTTCGGGGCCGGCGGGCGGCGTGGTGGGCGCGTTCGAGCTGGCTCGGATGGCCGGTTTCGAGCAGATCATCAGTTTTGACATGGGCGGTACCAGCACCGACGTGTCCCTCTGCCCGGGTCGCATCCGAGCCACGACGGAGGGAAGCATCGCCGGCTTGCCGCTCCGCTTGCCCATGATTGACATCCACACCGTCGGTGCCGGCGGGGGATCTATCGCCCGGAGAGACGAAGGGGGCGCGCTCCGGGTCGGCCCCCAGAGCGCTGGATCGGATCCCGGCCCGATCTGCTACGGGCGGGACAACGCCAAAGAGATCACCGTCACCGACGCGAATCTGGTTCTCGGTCGCCTGGATGCTGACCATTTCCTGGGCGGGAGGATGAAGCTCGACCTGCCTCGGACCCGGACACGGATGCAGGACCTGGCCCGCCGGCTGAGCCTGCCGCTGGACGCAGCCGCCTGGGGCATCATCCGCGTAGCCAACTCGAACATGGAGCGCGCAATCCGCAGCATCTCCGTCGAGCGCGGCCACGACCCGCGACGCTTCACCCTGGTGGCCTATGGTGGGGCCGGGCCGCTCCACGCCTGCGAGATGGCGGCGACGCTCCACATCCCCCGCGTGTTTATCCCACCACATCCCGGCGTCCTCTCCGCCCTGGGCATGGTCTTGGCGGACGTAGTCAAGGACTACTCTCAGACCGTCATGCTCCCCACCGAGGATGCCGGCGCCAAACTGCTGGAGGAGCTCTTCGCTCCCCTGTGCAAACGCGCCCGTGCCGATCTCCAGGCTGAGGGCTTGAGTGACGACGACATCACGTTGCTGCTGGCACTCGACATGCGCTACGTCGGCCAGTCATACGAACTTGCGGTGGACATTGCATCCTTCGACCAGCTCCTTCCAGGACACGCTCAAGACCTGGACAGGGAATTGGCGACTGGAGAGACGCCTGCTCGCTTCGCCCGGGGTACCACGCCAGGATATGTAGAGGGCTTTCACGCTGCTCACCGGCATCGGTTCTCTTTTGCCAATGAGAGCGAACCGGTCGAGATCGTCAACCTACGCGTCAAGGCGGTGGGGCGCACGGAAAAGCCAAAACCCTCACGCCTCCCCTCCAGTGGAGGCGTGAACCCAAAGGCAGCACACATCGGCTACAAACAGGTGTACTTCTCCGACACCCATAGTCCTCACGCCACCCGGCCTATCCTTGCTGCACTGTACAAGCGAGATGAGCTCGCGCCTGGCAACATCGTCGTCGGACCCGCTATCATCGTTCAACTCGATACCACCACCATCATCCCTCCTGGCTGGGCAAGCGCAGTCGACAGTCGAGGAAATCTGGTGATAGACTGGAGGGGAGCATGAGTCCGTTCGATCCTATCACGCTGGACCCGGTCAAGGTGGAGATCTTCAGGAACCTGTTTGTCTCCGTGGCCGAGGAAATGGGGGTAGCCCTGAGCCGCGCCGCTTACAGCCCCAACATCAAGGAGCGGCGAGACTATTCCTGTGCCTGCTTCCTTCCAGAAGGGCAGATGATCGCCCAGGCAGCTCACATTCCAGTACATCTGGGAGCCATGCCTGCCTCGGTTCGCGCCGCGCTGGACACAGCCTGTTCCGGAGGACAGGCAGCTACTTGGGCTGTGGATGATCTGGTAATACTGAACGATCCTTACCTGGGCGGCAGCCATCTGCCCGACATCACGATGGTTTCCCCTGTCTTTACGGACGGAGCAGACACCCCTTCTTTCTTTGTCGCGAGCCGCGCCCACCACGCTGACGTGGGCGGCATGTCGCCGGGATCCATGCCGCTAGCAAACGAGATCTACCAGGAGGGACTCATCATCCCACCGGTCAAGCTCGTCGAGGGCGGTCGCACCAACCAGGCATTGCTGGATATCATCTTGCGCAACGTGCGTACGCCTGTCGAGCGCCGAGGTGATCTGGCGGCACAGATGGCCGCCCATCGGGTGGGTGAAAAGCGCCTCCAGGGGATCGTAGCTCGCTACGGCCTGGAGGAGACGCATCGCTACGCTCACTTCCTGCTTGCCTACGCCGAACGCCTGACACGCGCTGCCATCGCCCGCATGCCGGACGGCGAGTACACTTTTCGCGACGAAATGGATGATGGCGGGGCAGAAGATGCACAGATCGTGACCCACCCCCCAAACCGGCAGGGGATGCCCAATGCTCAATTCACAAGGGACAGCACGCCAGATGACGCAGGCGATCCCCGACACGGCCCCAGAATCAAGGTGACAGTTGCCATACAGGGAAATGAGATGATCGTGGATTTCTCCGGATCTAGTCCGGCCGTGGCGGGGCCCCTTAACGCTGTGCGAGCCATCACCGAATCGGCAACGTGGTATGTGGTGCGCTGCATAGCCGGTGCGGACGTACCAGTTAACAGTGGGACCTTTGTGCCGGTGCAGGTCATCGTACCCAGGGGCAGTTTCCTGGACGCGGACCCGCCTCACGCAGTGGCTGGGGGCAACGTCGAGACCTCGCAGCGAGTGGTGGACGCGGTCATGGGAGCAATGTCCAAAGCCCTGCCTGATCTGATCCCGGCGGCCAGCCAGGGGACGATGAACAATGTGGCCGTTGGCGGCTACGACGCCGAGCGCGACGCGCCCTTTGCTTACTATGAAACTGTGGGCGGCGGCGCGGGCGCTGGACCAGAAGGCGATGGGCTATCGGGCGTGCACGTGCACATGACCAACACCCTGAACACGCCGGTGGAGGCGCTGGAGTATGCCTATCCTTACCGTGTGCAGCGCTACGCCCTGCGGCGCGGGTCGGGGGGAGCAGGACATCATCGCGGCGGTGACGGGCTGGTGCGCGACATCGAGTTCCTTTGCCCCGTCACGTTGACTATCCTCTCCGAGCGACGGAGAACGACCCCCTACGGACTGCACGGCGGAAGACCTGGCGCCGCGGGCCGCAATCTGTTGATCCGTGACGGAGAAGAACTGGCTTTGCCCGGCAAGGTAGAGATTCGTGCCGAGGCGGGCGACGTGCTGAGCCTGCGCACACCTGGCGGTGGTGGCTGGGAGCCCCCTTGCCTTCGTTGAACCCGTATCCTTTTGCAGTATGGAACGGTATGATTGATGAGTGCCGCTTGGCCTGTGGAGCGAATCCGCAGGTTAGTGTGGGGTGCCCGCTGGCGGGGGGTAATGCAGGGGAGATTCCAGCGCTTTTTCCACCGCTAGCCCCTACAAGCTTGCAGCGCCTCTGGACATCGAGGCGTGCTTGTGGTATACTCACCCTGGCCCTCGATGCTTGACAATCTCCTGGGATGGGCTATTATGTCAGAACCACGCAGGGAATGCAGTAAGTGAGGGCTAGTTCCTTGGGCATGGCAGCACGGTCCGGCAGGATCGCAGGCGTTCTGTGTTCGAACCAGGCTGTGCACACAAGTGGAATGGTGATCTCTGATGGATGATCGGGGCAACGATACGTCTCAGCACGAAGGCATACAGCCGTCACCTATTGCCGCGACCGTCTCTGGCGCAGTCTGTCGCTACTTGGGATGGTCCGTAGACGAAGAAACTCACCACGCATACCCCAGCGTGGCCAACCATTGTCATGCGCAGGAACCTCCGCTGACGATTGAACTCGACTACCAGAGCAGTACCTGTCTGGAGGGAGATTGGACATCCTGCCCGCGATACAAGGCAGCCCTGAGTGGAGGCGTCGTCCAAAGGTCCGCCACTGTTCCATGGCTGGGGCGGGCGACGCACCGTCGCTTTCCTGTTTGGGCCATCGCCAGCGTGACATTGGCGGCAATCGCGCTGATCGTTGGACTGTTTTCTGTCCTGAGTCCTGCGATTTCTGCCCCCAGCCCAGAAACGGCCACCTCAGCTCTCAGCATGATCCGAACCACACCTACTTCCACGGCGGTCCTGATCGCAAC
>CBDUWJ010000125.1:0-6929 GCA_965370895.1 uncultured Anaerolineae bacterium
AGCGCCCGCTGGTCATTGCCGGGCACGGCGTGGTCCTGGCCGGCGCCGAGGACGCCCTGCTGGCCCTGGTCGAAAAGGCCAACTTGCCCGTCGTCACAACCTTGCTAGGCATCGGCGCTCTGCCAGAGACACACCCGCTCTGCCTGCGAATGGCGGGGATGCACGGCGAAGCCTTCACCAACCTGGCCTTGACTGAAACCGACCTGATCGTCGCCCTGGGCACCCGCTTTGACGACCGGCTGACCGGCCCCGTCAGCCAGTTCGCCCGCGACGCGCGGATCATTCACGTGGATGTGGACCCAGCCGAGATCAATAAGAACGTACCGTGCGACCTGGCTGTGGTCGGCGACCTGCACGACGCCCTGCCGGCCTTCCTGCCCCACCTTGAGTCGCGCAGCCGCCAGGCCTGGGTCGCGCGCATCCAGGAATGGCGCGACGATTCGAGTAAGCGGGACATCCTGGAGCAAGAGACCGATGACCTGGTGCCACAGTACGTGGTGCGGCAGCTCTGGTACGCCACCCAGGGCGATACGGTGATGGTCTCCGATGTGGGGCAGAACCAGATGTGGGAGGCCCAGTATTTCAGCCATCACCGGCGGCGGGGCCTGCTCTCCTCTGGCGGCCTGGGAACGATGGGCTTTGCGCTGCCCGCAGCCATCGGCGCCCAGATGGGCTTGCCTGGCGAGCAGGTATGGGTTACCGCCGGCGACGGAGGTTTCCAGATGAACATCCAGGAGCTGGCGACCGTCGTCCAGGAGAAGCTGCCCATCAAGATCGCCATTCTCAACAACGGCTACCTGGGCATGGTGCGCCAGTGGCAGGAGTTGTTCTTTGAGGGGCGCTATTCTGGCACGCCATTGCTGGGTCCTGACTTTGTCCAGGTTGCCCAGGCCTATGGCATTCCCGGCTCGATGGTGCAGGACAAGGCGGACGTGGCGCCAGCCATTGCCAAAGCCATGAGCACCGATGGTCCCATGCTGATAGACTTCCGGATCGTACAGGAAGAGAACGTCTATCCCATGGTCGCTCCGGGCGCTCCTGTCCACGACATGATCCGCCGGCCCGAGGCGGAAAAGAGCGAACGAGGGGCAAGGAGAAAGCGCGGATGAAACACGCATTGATGAGACACACCCTGATCGCTCTCATGGAGGACAAACCCGGCGTGCTTAGCCGGGTGTCCAGTCTGTTTCGCCGCCGGAACTATAACATCGAGAGCCTTAGCGTCGGGCACAGTGAGACGCCAGGCATCTCACGCATGACCATCGTCGTCCGCGGCGACGACCACATCGTCGATCAGGTGACCAAGCAACTCTGCAAGTTGGTCAACGTCACGCAAGTCCTGATTGTGGGCACCCAGCCGACGGTCGTCCGCGAACTGGCGCTGATCAAAGTCAAGGCCGTAGGTGGGAGCCGCACAGAGGTCATGCAATTGGCCAGTGTCTTTCGGGCCAGGGTCGTGAGCGTGGGCAAGAGCTCGCTGATGGTCGAGATCACCGGCCCCGAAGACAGGGTAAACTCGCTCATCGGCTTGCTGGAGCCCTTTGGCATCCAGGAGATAGCCCGAACGGGACGCGTAGCCATGGTTCGCAGCGACAACGGCTACGCCGTCTGACGCGCGGCACAGCACGCACTTCGCTGTACAAGATAGGCAATACCACTGAATCATTCTTGGAGGGGGTTAAACGTGGCAAACATCTACTACGACAAGGACGCCAATCTGGAGATTCTGACGAACAGGCGGATCGCCGTCATTGGCTACGGCAGCCAGGGGCACGCCCACGCGCTCAACTTGAAGGACAGCGGCTGCCAGGTGGCGGTCGGCTTGTACGAGGGGAGTCGCTCCTGGGCAGTCGCGGAGGAAAGCGGCTTGATGGTCCTGCCCGTCGCCGAGGCAGCCGCCTGGGCCAGCATTGTCATGATCTTGGTTCCCGAGCCGGTCCAGCCGCCGCTGTACCGCGAGGCCATTGCGCCCGGGCTCAAAGCCAGCGATACCCTCATGTTCGCCCACGGCTTTAACATCCGCTATCATCAAATCGCGGCGCCGCCCGACGTGGACGTGAGCATGATCGCCCCCAAGTCGCCTGGCCACCGCGTGCGCGAGTTGTACCAGGAGGGGCAAGGTACTCCCGCCTTGCTGGCGGTGCACCAGGACGCCAGCGGCCAGGCCAAAGAGGTGGCGCTGGCCTACGCCAAAGGAATCGGCTGTACGCGCGCAGGCGTTCTCGAGACCACCTTTGCCGAAGAGACCGAAACCGACCTTTTCGGCGAGCAAGCAGTGCTCTGCGGCGGTGTGACAGAACTGATCAAGGCCGGCTTTGAGACGTTGGTGGAGGCCGGCTACCAGCCCGAGATCGCCTACTTTGAGTGTCTGCACGAGTTGAAGCTCATCGTCGACCTTATCCAACAGGGTGGTCTCAGCTACATGCGCTACTCGGTCAGCGACACGGCTGAGCACGGCGACTATACCGGCGGCCGGCGCATCATCACCGCCGAGACCCGGGCCGAAATGCGCCGCATGCTAAGCGAGGTACAGGACGGCACCTACGCTCGTTCCTGGATCCTGGAAAACCAGGCGGGCCGTCCCTTCTTCGACACCATGCGTCAGCGCGAGAAGGAGCATCCCATCGAAGTGGTCGGCCGAAAGCTGCGGGCCATGATGCCCTGGTTGGATCCCAAGTAAGGGCAGCCCTTGGGCGCGCGGCGTTATCACCGGAAGCGTGAATGGGTGAACACCTTGGACGATTGCCGTCAGGCACCACGTTCGGACGCATAGGAGAGACCGTGAACAAAGAAACATCGGGCAAGGTTTGGTTCGATGGCCAGTTGGTCCCCTGGGACCAAGCCACCGTGCACGTGGCCGCTCACGCGCTTCATTATGGCTCCAGCGTCTTTGAGGGCATCCGTGCCTACGCCTTGCCGGAGGGTGCGGCTATCTTTCGTCTGGAGGAGCACCTGGACCGGCTGTGGGACTCGTGCAAGATCTACCGAATGGAGATACCCTACAACCGCCAGCAGTTCCGCCAGGCGATCCTCGATACGGTCCGGGCCAATGGACACGATGCCTGCTACATCCGGCCCATCGTCTTTCGAGGCTGGGCTACCTTCAGCCTGGATCCGCGGCCCTGTCCCACGCACGTTAGCATCATCGTCGTGCAGATGGGCGAGTACCTGGGGCCCGAGGCACTGGAAAACGGCGTGGACGTAGGGGTAGCTTCCTGGCAGCGAATGGCCCCCAACACCTTTCCGGCAGCAGCAAAGATTGGCGGGCAGTATATCAACTCCCAGTTTGTCGTCATGGAAGCCGTCGACCGCGGCTACATTGAAGGGATCGCCCTTGACGTCAACGGCTTTGTAAGCGAGGGAAGCGGTGAGAACATCTTTTTGGTACGGCGCGGGCAGATCTTCACCCCACCGGCGGCGGGCTCGATTCTCGACGGGATCACCCGTCGTTGTGTCCTGACCCTGGCGAGTGAGTTGGGTCTGGAGGTGCGCCAGGACTTTATCCACCGCGAACTGCTCTACCTTGCCGATGAGATCTTTTTCTGCGGCACGGCGGCCGAGATCACGCCCGTCCGGTCGGTAGATGGCATCGCGGTGGGTAATGGCCGGCGTGGGCCAGTCACGACCCAATTGTCGACGGCCTTTTTTGACATCGTTCAAGGGCGCGTGCCCGACCGGCACTGCTGGCTGACGCCAGTACATCCATGACGTGCTCAACGCCACGCTGGATGAGAATCTGCGCATGCTGGCCGGTAGCGTGCGCCACATCGGAGCGATGTGCCGTGCGCTACATGAGGGCGATGGGACGAGAAGCGATCTTTGAGGTCGGGCGCCGTGGAGCTAGCGTGAAACTCTGATCCCACCCTGTCTAGGGTCAGGGGTCTACAGAGCTGCAATGAAGGAGAGGAATCATGGAGAAGGTCAAGATCTTTGATGCGACCCTATACGGCGGCGGCCAATCGCCCGGTGCGGGTCTCAACACTGAAGAAAAACTCGAAGTGGCCCACAGGCTGGAGCAGATGGGGGTGGACGTCATCCAACTAGGATTCCCCATCTCCTCACCGGGCGAATTCAAGGCTGTGCAGACGATTGCCGGAGAGATCCGGGAGAGCGTGGTCTGCGCCCTGGCCCGGGCCCGGCAGCCGGACATCGACGTGGCCTTTGCCGCGATCAAGGACGCGTCCCAACCGCGCATTCAGATAGGCCTGGGCGTGTCCGATTCCTACATAGTGGGCAAGCTCAAGACAACACGCGAGGCTGCCCTGGAAATGGGTGCGGAGGCTGTCCGTTATGCCCGCCGTTATGTGAGCGACGTGCAGTACTATGCCGCCGATGCCTGCCGGGCTGACGAAGCATACTTGTACCGCGTCCTCGAAGCCGTCATCGAAGCGGGGGCCACCACAGTCAACATCCCCGACGCCATAGGCTTTTACGCACCCTCGGAATGGGGAGCCTTGATCCGCGGGATCCGGGAGAACGTGCCCAATATTGACAGAGCGGTCATCTCCGTGCATTGCCACAACGACCTCGGCCTGGCCACGGCCAACACATTGGAAGCGCTGATCCAGGGCGCACGACAGGCCGAGTGCGCTGTCAACGGGCTCGGCGAGCGTACGGGCAATGCCCGCCTCGAGGAAATCGCCATGGCCCTCCACGTCCGTCGCGATTCTCTCGGCCTGGAGACGAACCTGAACACCCGGTTGATCTATCCCGTCAGCCAGTTAGTCAGCCACCTGACCGGCTTTTCCATTCCCCCCACCAAGGCCATCGTCGGCGCCAATGCCTTTGCCTACACCTCGGGCATGTACCAAAATGGCACGCTGCGAGGGCGGACCGACGCTGAGAGCATCGATCCGGCCGACATTGGCATTCTGGAAGCAGAGAGCGGCGTCCCTCTCCTGACGGGGCGCGAGGGCATGCGCCGCTCCTTGAGGGAGTTGGGCTTTAGCCTGGACGACGACGAGTTTGAGCAGGTCTATGACCGGTTCCGGGAGGTCGTAAAAAAGAAGCCTGGCCTGGAGATACGCGACTTGGAAGCCATCGTCAGCGGCGAGACATCGGTATACCTGGAAGAGGCATACGAGTTGCAGGACGTCCAGATCACGTGCGGTACAAACACCCTACCCGTCGCGGCTGTCAGCCTGCAGAGGCCAGAGGAAGAGGCGGTCTGGTCCACCTGCCATGGCAATGGACCGGTGGATGCCGTGTTCAGGGCCATTGACCAGATTGTCAACGTGCCCAACGAGTTGCTCGAGTATTCCGTGCAGGCGATGACTGAGGGGGTGAATGCCCTGGGCAAGGTAACAGTTCGCATCCAGAGCGAAGTGAAGATAGGCGACACAGCGCAGGTCGAGAAGCGGGTGTTCCTCGGCCGTGGCGCCGACACCGATATCATCGTCGCCAGTGCCGCGGCCTATCTTTTTGCCCTGAACCGCCACCTGGCTGCACAACGAGCCAGCCAGCGACGCCAGGCCGTCACGAAGGAACTCCAGCAGGTACTGGAGGAAATGAGCGCTCGCTACGGAACGGCCCACACCAGCGATTTCATGGGCTGGCGCGTCTTGCGTGGTGAGGACTTGGTCTAACCGCCGCCAGAGCGAACGCCCAGTCGGCTCGCACGGCCTATGCCACTTGATCTGACGTGGGCGATCCTGACTGCCCCGCCGGCCACCCACGGCTTTTTGGGCGTGTCCGGACGTTTCGCCTGGAAGCGGTGGCGCACCCGGCCAGACCGCGCGGCCTTCAGTAAAGCCGCAGGATGCTAAGGAGCGTGGAACAGAGGAGATTGCGCAGATGGACCTAATCAGATTGCTTCACAGAATCCTGGGCGAGACGTTGCTTCTGATCGCCCTGATTGGCATCATCCTGGCCATCGTCGGGCTGATCCGCAAACAGGCAATGGAGAGGGGCGAGGCGATCATTGGTCTGCTTTACCCAGGGTTACTGGATCTGCAAGCTTTGCTGGGGATCGTCGTCTACGTCCTTCTCATGACACAAGCGGGCATGCCCCTGATCGTATGGCCTCTTGTGCTTCACCCAATCTTGATGATCCTGGCCGTGGTCGTGGTCCACACCAGTCGGGGGTGGCGGAAAGGTCCGCCGCCCACCAGGCACTGGGCCCAACTGGCCGCCTATGGCCTCAGCTTGGTGCTCATCTTGGCCGGGCGGATGATCGTGGCCTGAAAACGGGCGCAGCCAGAACCTCGCGCTACGCGCCAGGACGTCGCTTTCACCACACCCCAGGACCAACTTGACAGTACTGGGCGAATGTGATAATATGCTTTTGCAGGATGAGGTAAGGATCTGGTTCGATCACAGAAGGATGAGCGCCCAGGCTTACAGTTCTGGGCGCTTTTTTGTACGACGAGCAGCCGCACCTTCCTCCTAGCAAAAAACAGTGAAAGGTAGGAACATGTCTGAGAGAGTAACTGGAACCGTCAAGTGGTTCAATGGATCCAAGGGTTATGGGTTCATCGCGCGGGAGGGGGGCGAGGACGTCTTTGTTCACTACTCCGCAATCCAAGGCGAGGGCTTCCGCAATCTGGAAGAGGGGCAGAGCGTCGAGTTCGACATCGAGCAGGATCAAAAGGGCCTGCGGGCGGCCAATGTGACACTGGTTGGCTGGTAGGAGAGAGCATGAGCAGCAACATTTATGTAGGCAACTTGAGCTATGAGACGACCGAGGACACACTGCGAACCCTGTTCGCAGAGTTTGGCGAGGTCGAAGCGGTCAAGGTGATCAACGACCGCTACTCGGGCCGATCCAAGGGCTTTGCCTTTGTAGAGGTGGCAACGGAAGAAACAGCACAGAAGGCCATCGAAGCCTTGAACGGCAAGTCGGTAGACGGCCGGGAGATCAGGGTCGACAAGGCCAAACCGCGGCAGGATCGCGATAGTGGACGGAGTGGCTGGGGCCGCGATCCCTGGTA
>CBDUWJ010000126.1:0-6880 GCA_965370895.1 uncultured Anaerolineae bacterium
AGGTTTGCCGCCGCGCCGGAGAGGGGTTGGACGTTGGCATAGATATCGCTGGACCTCACCTGTTCGTTGGCAAAACAATCCGCGGCGCGCCGCTGGGCCAGCGTCTCAACAAAGTGGACATAGTCCACGCCCTTGTAGAAGCGGCGGTCGGCGTAACGGCGGTAGTAGCTGAGTTGGTGAGGTAGGTCCAACAGCACGGCCTCCTCGTCGCGTGTCATGCGCAGGGGGGGATAGCCCTCGGCGTAGATGTTGTTGAACACGCTGCCCAGCGCCTGCCGCACCGCCTTGGGCGCCATAGACTCGGAGGGGATCATGGTCAGCTTGCGCGCCTGCCGCTCCTCCTCAAGGCCGATGATTAGATCGGTGTCGGGGTCCACTTGCTCCAGGTCGGCTCCGATAAAAGCGTCCCAATACTCTTCCTCTGCCATGACTGACACTCCTTTGTGTTGTTCGTTTCCTACAGTGGTAGCATCAAACCGTTTGTGCCGCGACCGTGGGGATGGCATCTGCATCCAGTGTCACAATGCCCTGTCTTTGGCCGGCGTGCGTTGATTCTCAAGAGGCTCTATTTGAATGAATGCCTGTTAGTCCTGTGTGTCCTGGGCCAACTCCGTTTCGCCGCTTGACTCTCGTGGCCTGCGCTGGCGCTCTGACATGTAAGGAATTGTTACACCAAGCCAGCTGTGTCGCAACTGGACGCGCGGTGTCTTCCTCCACGCGCAGTGCATTCCCACGCGTGCTTCCCGATCCGCGTCACTGACCGCTCAATCACAGGCTCTCTCAGGACAGTTGAGGGACGACGTGCCGGGGCACATCGTGGCCCCGTGCCCAGGCCGCCTCGACCAGCGCGTACATTCCCCCCGATACCAGCGAGTGGCCGCCCATGATCACCGGCACCGGCGCGGCCATGGCCGCTTCGGTCAGTGCGCGCACAAAGGGATCGGAGATCTGTACCGGCTGTCTCAGGTCTGAGTGGAACCGGTCGGCCGCTGTGGGCCACAGCCCCCGGTGCGCGAAAACCACCCGACTGTCCAGGAATATCGCCTGGGCCATCGTCGCCAGGGTCTCAAAGATGCGGTCTAACCCTACCGCGTCCAGGTAGTAGCCCAGTAGGCTCCGCACCTCACCCCGGGCCTGCCGCCCGCTGGCCCGCATCCCCCGCTCTTCGGAGAGGACCCGCGTGCTACAGGCGGTCTCCCGCTCCAGGTAGCTCCAGGTGGCCGAACTCAGGCGCCCGGCCACCAGGATTGTGGCCTCGCGGTCGAGCATCAGTGGTAAGGCGGCGTCCAGGTGAGAGGTATCCAGCGCTAGCCCCTCCAAGTAGTCCCTGATGTGAGGGCCGGCCTCAGGGTGAGCGGCCAGGGTCAGGAGGTCCATTGGCGTGTCGATGTCAAACTGGGTGGCGCCGCGACGGGGCAGTTCTCGGATGGGCAATCCAGCATCCTCCCCCAGCAGCCAGGCCAGGTTGTTGTCGCTGTCCGGTAGCGGATGGTCCCACAGAACGGATGTAGGGCCAAAGGCGACAAAATCAGATGAATAGAAGTTATTGGTGATCAGCAGCCGGTCGGCGGCCAATAGATCCTGGGCGATGGCCGCCATTTCAGAGGCGGGCAGCAGCGGCCCGGCGCCGCCGCCGATGTAGAAGCAGCGATCCATGGCGTAGCGAGCGATCAACTCTGCCAGCCGCCGTCCAAAGTGAAATGGCTCGTGTGGAGTTCCTCTGGAACTGCCAGGGAGTTCCAGAGGAACTGCACCCGGTGCATCTAGGTCCACGTGGACGGGGAAATCAGCCAGGCGTTGGGCCAGGGCCGCCGAATTGGTGGCGACCACCACCGGTCCCAGGCTGGGCACCGTGAGTGCCCGCTCCACCAGGTCCAACGTTGCAGCTTGGCGGGCCTGGCTCACCATCCGTTCTGGCTCGCTGTCCTCGCTGGCGCCGGTCATGATCAACAGTGGAAGGGTTTCTGCGCTCATGTATTGGATTCTAGCACTACACTCCGCTTTTGTCAAAGAAACTGAGAGTGCCCAGCCAGGGACCTTCTGTGTAGCCAGCCTGCCGCGGCCACGAGGAGTCGCAGGCAGCCAGATAAGGCGGAATCGGCATGCCGCATCCGGATGGAGGGAGCCGGCGCCCAGGTCGGGCCGTTCCACCGCTCGCACCTGAATTGACAAAGGTCATCCTTTTTGATAGAATCCTCCGGCATGAATCGGGCGGGTCATGCGGTTCATGCTTTTCTTTTGGCTCTCACGATCACGTGCAATTCCGGGGGAACTCCACCGCAGGAGCCCCGTGTACTATGCAGGTGCCGGTGTATTGCACCGGCAGGAACCAAACACCAGGAGCAAACTCATGCCTAGAGTTGTTGGTAGCATTGCGCCCCACGGTGGGCAGTTGGTGAATCGTATGCTTCGGGGCGCGCTGCGCGAAGCAGCCCTGGAACGGGCCGAATCCTTTCCTCAGGTCCAGCTAACCCCGATGGCTGCTTCGGACCTGGAGATGATCGCCGTCGGCGCATTCAGCCCTCTCGACGGATTCATGACCAAGGATGATTACGACAGTGTGATTGACACCATGCGGCTGAGCAATGGCCTGCCATGGACCATCCCTGTCACCCTCTCCGTGGACGACGACACGGCTGCCGGGCTGGAGGAGGACCAGGAGATCGCCTTGCTGGACGGCGAACACCTGATGGGCGTGATGACCATCGCCGAGAAATTCAAGGCCGACAAGGAGCGGGAGGCCCGAGAGGTGTACCGGACCACGGACGAGGCTCATCCCGGCGTAGCTCGCCTCTACCGCCAGGGCAACTGGCTGCTGGGCGGCGAGGTCTTTATGCTCAACGGCCCAAAGGATGTTGAATTCCCAGAGCTGCGCCACGAACCAGCGCAGACGCGGCGGATGTTTGCCGCGCGGGGCTGGCGGCGGACCGTCGCCTTCCAGACGCGCAACCCCATCCACCGCGCCCACGAGTACATCCAAAAGACAGCGCTTGAAATCGTGGATGGCTTATTCCTCCATCCTCTGGTGGGTGAAACCAAAGCGGACGATATCCCCGCCGATGTGCGCATTGAGAGCTACCAGACCATCCTGCGCGACTATTACCCTGCGGACCGGGTTCTGCTGGGCGTCTTCCCGGCGGCCATGCGCTACGCCGGTCCCCGCGAGGCGATCTTCCACGCCATTGCCCGCAAGAACTATGGCTGCACCCACTTTATCGTGGGGCGCGACCATGCTGGCGTGGGAAACTACTATGGCACTTATGACGCCCACCTTATCTTTGACGAATATGCACCGGGCGAACTGGGGATTACGCCCCTCTTTTTCGACTACACCTTCTTCTGCAAAAAGTGCGGGGCGGTGGTCAGCGCCAAGACCTGCCCCCACAGCAAAGATGACTGGGTTTACTTGAGCGGTACCCAGGTGCGGGAGATGCTGGAGCGGGGCGAGATGCTTCCAGAAGAGTTCACCCGCCCCGAAGTTTCCAGGGTCCTGATGGAAGGCGTCCAGGCCAAGAAGAACGGGTAGCCTCGCCTCGCCCAGCTCCGCATCTCGGTTTCAGCCCAATCGGGGGGGATCGGCTTGCGTCACTTTCCCAAAAGCGAGAGAAGGAATGAGCAAGGTTTTTGTCATCGGGCTTGACTGCGCAGAGCCGACATTGGTGTTCGATCGGTGGCGGAAGCACCTGCCCAATCTGAGCCGCTTGATGGCCGGCGGCACGTACGGGGAACTGACCAGTACGATCCCGGCCATTACCGTGCCGGCGTGGGCCTCGATGCTGAGCAGCCAGGACCCCGGCCAGCTTGGCGTCTACGGGTTTCGCAATCGGGCCGATCGCACCTACGAGAACATGTCCATCGCTACGTCGCGCTCCATCAAGGCCGACCGGGTATGGGATATCCTGTCGCGGGCGGGCAAGAACGTGGTGGTGGCCGGCGTCCCCCAAACCTATCCGGTCAGGCCGGTGAATGGCTGTCTGATCTCCAGCTTTCTGACCCCCAGCACGCACAGCGACTATACCTACCCCGCTTCGCTTAGGCGCGAGATTGAAGAGCTGGTGAGCGGTGAGTACATGTTCGACGTGCCCCAGTTCCGCACCGAGAACAAAGACTTTTTACTGGAACAGATCTACGAGCTGGCCGATCAGCACCATGAGGTGATCAAGCATCTGATGACCACCAAACCATGGGACTTTTTTATGCACGTCGACATGGGTGTGGACCGCATCCACCACGGCTTGTGGAGATTCTTTGACCCGCGCCATCCCCAGTACGTGCCGGGCAATCCCTACCAAAACGCCATCCGCGACTACTATGTCCACATTGATCACCAGATAGGGGAGCGCCTGGAGTTGCTCGACGACGACACGGTGGTACTGGTAGTCTCGGACCATGGCAGCCAGGCGATGATTGGCGGTATCTGCTTCAACGAATGGCTGAAGCAGGAAGGCTACCTGGTGCTAGAGTATCAGCCGGAGGGCACCGTCCCGCTGGAAAAGTGCGAGGTGGACTGGTCCAGAACACTGGCTTGGGGGTCTGGCGGCTACTATGCGCGGCTTTTTCTGAACGTCAAGGGCCGCGAACCCGAGGGCATCGTCGAGGCCTCCGACTATGACCGAATCCGGGACGAACTGGCGGAGCGGATCGCGGCCATCACCGATCCAGAGGGCAACAACATCGGATCTGTAGCCTATAGGCCGGAGGACATCTATCAAAACGTGAGCAACATCGCCCCCGACCTGATCGTCTATTTTGGGAACCTTGCTTGGCGATCGGTGGGCAGCCTGGGGTTGAATAGCATCCACACATTCGAGAACGACACTGGGCCTGACGACGCCAACCACGCCCAGCAGGGACTGTACATAACCTTTGATCCGAAGTCCCAGGGCCTGGGGCACGGCCCCAGACGCCATCTGATGGACGTGGCTCCGACCGTCTTGGCTCTGATGGGCGTACGGGTCCCCGGAGATATGCAGGGGCGATCGCTCGCCTGACGCGGCAACCGCAGCGCGTGAAACGTGCAACGTTAAGCGTTGGGTTCTTTATGTTTCACGAATCACATTCTACTCTTGACGAGGAAAAAACATAATGGAACAGAAAGGCGTGACAATCTGGTTTACAGGAATGTCGGGCGCGGGCAAGACCGCGCTGGCCATACCACTGGAAGAGGAATTGCGTGACCGAGGCCTGAAGGCCGAGCGACTGGATGGCGACATTGTGCGCCAGAGCCTGACCCGTGATCTGGGCTTTACCAAAGAGGACCGCGACAAGAATATCGAGAGGGTCACTTTTGTGTCCAAGCTTCTGACACGGAATGGTGTGGCGGTGCTTTGCTCCTTCATCTCACCCTACCGGGTGGTGCGGGCCAAGGTGCGCGAAGAGGTTGGGAACTTTGTTGAGGTCTATTGCTACGCACCGTTGGAGGCCCTCATCGAGCGCGACGTCAAAGGGCTGTACAAAAAGGCCCTCGCCGGGGAGATCGAGAACTTTACCGGTGTCTCGGACCCCTACGAAGCACCGGAGAACCCGGATGTGATGATCGACTCCAGTACCGAGACCATCGAAGAGAGCCTGGCCAAGATCCTACTCAAGCTAGAGGAACTCGGCTACGTGCCGCCTGCGAAGGAGGGGGCCCCCGAAGGGGACGACGCCTATACAGCGGACGAAGAGGCACAGATCGAAGCGCGGCTAGCAGCCCTGGGGTATCTGTAAATGGGCTTATTCGGCAAACTGCGTCGCAAGGGGCGCGCTGGGCACAACGCGTTGGAGAAACCACGTCGTGTGGTCTTTATCGGTCTGGATGGCACCCCCTTTACCTTTTTGAAGCGCCTCATTGAGGAGGGGCGGGCTCCCAACGCTGCCCGCCTGGTGGAACAGGGTAGCTTGCTGCGCATGGACTCCATGTGGCCTTGGGTGTCCTCGGTCGCTTGGAGCACCATGATGACCGGCGTCAACCCCGCCAAGCATAATATCTATGGCTTCATAGACCGTGACCCGGCTACTAACAAGCAGTTTATCCCTACCTCGCGCAACATGAAGGCCAGGACGTTGTGGGAGGTGCTAAGCGACGCCGGCAAGCGGGTGATCGTCATCAACGTGCCGGTAACCTACCCCCCTCGCCAGGTCAATGGTATCCTCGTGGGTGGCTTTCTAAGTCCTACGCTCGACAAGGCGGTCTATCCGCCTTCTTACCTCTCGACCCTCAAATCGCTGGGCTACATCCTGGACGCGGATCCGTGGAAGGCCCGCGAATCGAAAGACATGGCATTGCAGGAGGTCAACGCTACGTTGGACGCCCGCATCCGCACCCTCTTTTACCTGTTCGACCATGAAGAGTGGGACTATTTGCACGTCCACGTCATGGAGACCGACCGGCTGCATCATTTTCTGTGGCAACAGATGGAGGAGGGGCATCCCACCTATGCTCCAGCTTTCTACGACTTTTACACGCGCATAGACGATATGTTGGGCCAACTGGCGTCCAAACTGGACGATGCTACTACACTGGTGTGGATGGCTGACCACGGCTTTTGCACCATCAAGAAAGAGGTGTACGTCAACCGCTGGTTGATGGATCAGGGTTGGCTCAAGCTGCGCAATGTGCCGCCCGATCGGAAAAAGGGCCTGAACGAGATCGATCCAAGTTCCGTAGCCTATAGCCTGGACCCAGGTCGAGTCGTCATTCGTGTGCAGGGGCGGGAACTGGAAGGCTGTGTGGCGCCGGGTGCCGAGTACGAAGCCGTGCGCGACGAGATCGCTGCTGCAGCCCTGGAACTGCGTGACCCTGACAGCGACGAACCGGTCTTCCAGGCCGTGTTCAAGCGCGAGGAGCTGTACCATGGACCCTACCTTGAACAGGCCGCTGACCTGATCCTCGCTCCTT
>CBDUWJ010000127.1:0-6823 GCA_965370895.1 uncultured Anaerolineae bacterium
GCTACTTGAGAGGAGGAAGTGCATGGAACAGGCACCCCTTGACCTGACCCCTCTATTCGGGGTATTGGAGCAGCACAAGGCGAAGCGTGGTGCAGTGATCCCGGTGCTGCAGAGAGCCCAGGGGATCTATGGCTGGCTCCCCCGAGAGGTACTGGAGGTCATCGCACGGGAGATGAGGGTCCCGTTGAGCCGCGTATACGGTGTGGCGACGTTCTACTCCCAATTCCACCTTGCCCGCCGGGGACGGCACATCGTCCGCCAGTGCGACGGCACCGCCTGTCACGTCAAAGGCTCGGCGCGCATCATTGACGCGGCAGAGAGTGCCCTGGGGATCAAGGCTGGACAGACGACGCCGGACTATCACGTTACCTTCGAGGTTGTCTATTGCCTGGGCTCCTGCGGCCTGGCGCCGGTGGCCATGGTCGACGATGAGATAGTGGGCCACTTGGTCCCGGAGACAATGGTCGAGATCCTTGGCTGGCTGGAGTAGGACGGGAGGAAACTATGCCCAAACTCAGTAGCCGTGACGAGCTGCAAAGGTTTTGTGAACAAGCCCGCCGCAATCTTGGGGTCCGCGCCGAGACGGAAACCAGGATCATCGTCGGGATGGGAACCTGCGGCATCGCGGCCGGCGCACGGGACACGATGCACGCCATCCTGGCGGAACTCCAGAAGCGGGGGATTGATGTCCAGGTCACCAGCGTCGGCTGTATCGGCATCTGCTCCAAGGAACCGCTGGTAGACATACAGCAGCCAGGGGGATTGCGGATCACCTACGCCAACATTCAGCCTGAGATGGTACCCCGACTGATCGAGGAACACCTGGTCAAAGGCAACATAGTTCGAGAGTGGGCAATGGGCCGCCTGCCTGGCGAGGGCATTGGTCAACCCTGAGGAGGGATTCATGATGAGGGACAAACCAGACCAGGCCGATGTGATTCCGCTCTACAGCGACATTCCGTTCTACAGTAAACAATTGCGCATCACCATGCGCAACTGCGGGATGATTGACCCGGAGAGCATTGAGGAATACATCGCCCGGGATGGCTATGCAGCGCTGGCCAAGGTCCTGGATTCGATGATGCCCGAGGAGGTGTTCGAAGAGGTCAAACTCTCGAGGCTTCGGGGGCGGGGTGGCGCCGGATTCCTCACCGGCCTCAAGTGGGAGTTCACCGCCCGTGCTGCCAGCGACGTCAAATACGTCGTCTGCAACGCCGACGAGGGGGATCCTGGCGCGTTCATGGACCGTTCCATCATCGAAGGCGATCCCCACAGTCTGCTGGAGGGGATGATCATCTGTGGTTATACCATCGGGGCTCAAGAGGGCTACATCTACTGCCGCGCCGAGTATCCCCTGGCCATCGAGCGCCTTGAGCTAGCCATCGCCCAGGCAGAGGAGTACGGGCTGCTGGGCGACGACATCCTGGGCACCACCTTTTCCTTCCACCTTCACGTGAAGGAAGGGGCCGGGGCGTTCGTCTGCGGCGAAGAGACGGCGCTGTTGGCCTCCATCGAGGGTCGCCGGGGCGAGCCACGACCCCGCCCGCCCTACCCCTCCATCGTGGGGCTATGGGGCAAACCGACGAACCTGAACAATGTCAAGAGCTATGCCACCATCCCACAAATCATTCTCAACGGCTCCGAGTGGTTTGCCCGCATCGGCTCGCCCCGCTCGCCAGGCACGGCCATCTTTGCCCTCACCGGCAAGGTGAATAACACTGGCCTGGTCGAGGTGCCTATGGGCATCACCCTCGGCGAGATTGTCTTTGACATCGGCGGCGGCATCCCCAACGGCAAAAGGCTCAAGGCAGTGCAGACGGGCGGCCCGCTAGGCGGCTGCATCCCCGTCGAGCACCTGAACGTGAGGGTGGACTTTGACTCGTTGAAGGACGTGGGTGCCGTTATGGGCTCCGGCGGGATGATCGTGGTGGACGAGGATACCTGCATGGTCGAGTTCGCCAAGTTCTTCCTGACCTTCGCCACAGCCGAGAGCTGCGGCAAGTGCGTCCCCTGCCGGTTGGGCGGCAAGCGCATGCTGGAGGTGCTGACCCGCATCACCGAGGGCCAGGGCAGACTGGAGGACCTGGAGACCATCCGTCAGATCGCGGCGGGCATGGAAAGCGGCTCGCTGTGCGCCCTGGGCCAACTGACGCCGGGGCCGGTGCTAGCCGCCCTGCGCTACTTTGGCGACGAGTTTGTGACGCACATCGTGGACAAGCGCTGCCCGGCGGGTGTCTGCAAGACCCTAACCCGCGCCCGCTGCATCAGCGCTTGCCCCGCCGAGGTGGACGTGCCGAGTTACGTGGCGCTGATTGCCCAGGGTCGCTACGCCGAGGGCCTGGAGATCCACCGCCGCACCAACCCCTTCCCCTTGGCTTGCGGCCGGGTCTGCCCGGCCTTTTGCGAGACCCGTTGCCGGCGCGGCGACATAGACGAACCCATCGCCATCCGCGACGTCAAGCGCTTTATGGCTGACCACGAATTGGCGGAGCCGTGGACGCCGCCCATCTATGGCAGGCCCAAGACGGAGAAGGTGGCCGTGGTCGGCGGCGGACCGGCAGGGCTCACCGCCGCGTTGCGCCTGGCCCAAGAGGGATACGGCGTCACCGTGTTCGAGAAGCTGCCTGTGCCGGGCGGGATGCTGGCCGTGGGCATCCCCGACTACCGCCTGCCGAGGGACATCCTCAACGCTGAGATCGATCACATCCGGCGCGCCGGGGTCGAGATCCGCTGCGACCAGGCCCTGGGGCGTGACTTTGCCCTCGACGGCCTGCTGGATGAGGCTGACCGGGTCCCAGTGGGCGGTTACAGCGCTGTAGTGCTGGCCATCGGCGCCCACCAGAGCGGCAGGCTGCGCATCGAGGGCGAAGACCTGGAGGGCGTCATCCACGGCGTGGATTTCCTGCGGGATGTGGCCCTGGGAAAAGCGCCCGACCTGACCGGCAGACGCGTGGGCGTGGTCGGTGGGGGGAACGTAGCCATTGATGCCGTGCGCACTGCCTGGCGGCTGGGCGCCAGCGAGGTCCACCTCATCTACCGCCGCCGCCGCGAGGACATGCCGGCTTACGAGGAAGAGATCGAGGCCGCTGAGCACGAAGGCGTCATATTCCACTTCCTGACCAACCCAACGCGCGTTCTCGGTGACGGCACCGTCACCGGGGTGGAGTGCCTGGCCCATGAGTTGGGCGAGTTCGACCGCAGCGGCCGCCGGCACCCCGTGCCCATCGCCGGCTCCGAGTTCGTAGTCGAGCTGGACCTGCTGGTGCCGGCCATCGGCCAGTCGCCCGACCTGAGTGGCCTTGACCAGGCCGACCTCGAGGTAAATCGGAACAACACCTTTGTCGTGAGCGACGCTCTGTGCACCTCCCGCGCGGGAGTTTTCGCCGCGGGGGATGCTGTCCTTGGGCCGGCAACCGTGGTCGAGGCGGTAGCCCAGGGCAACGCCGCGGCCCGCGCTGTGGACCACTACCTGCGCAGTGGGCGCGTGGAAAAGATCGTCACTCTGCCAGGTTACGAGGTCGTGAACCAGCCCTTCGACCTGGATGACTATGCCGATGCCCTGCCGCCGGACATGCCGGAACTGCCCGTTGAGCAGCGGCGAGACAGCCTCCGCGAGGTCGAGCTGGGCCTGGAAGAACAGGCTGCCCAGGAGGAATGCAAGCGCTGTCTGCGCTGCGATCTGGAGTGGCTGGAAGAGATGAAGTTGGCTTTTCACCCGATGCCTGAACGCCAGGTCCTGGAAGTAGATTGACAGGCGGTGAAAGTGGTGCCAGATTCGGAGGGATACGACTGATGCGGAAAACCGTGAACCTCACCATTAACGGTCAAAGGATCCAGGCCAATGCCGGGCAGACAATCCTGGAAGCGGCCACGGCGGTGGGCATAGAGATCCCGACCCTGTGCCACCACCCGGCCCTGGAGCCCATCGGTGCCTGCCGCGTGTGCCTGATCGAGGTTTCCAAACACCAACCCCTTTACCCGGCCTGCACGTACACAGTGTCGGAAGGGCTGACCATAGAGACCGATTCGCCCCGTGTGGAGCAAGCCCGGCGCTTTGTGCTGGAACTGATCCTGTCCGACCATCCGCTGGACTGCATGACCTGCGAGCGCGCGGGAAGCTGTGAGCTGCAAGACCTGGCCTACCGGTACGGCATCAAGGAGAGCCCGTTCCCGGGCGCCCAGCACACCTACACCCTGGACACCTCCAACCCCTTCTTCGAGCGCGACTACAACAAGTGCATCCTCTGCCGTCGTTGCGTGCGCGCCTGCGAGGAGATCAATGGTGTGGAGGCCATCGACGTCATCCGGCGCGGTTTTGACAGCAAGATCGGAACCGCCTTTGACGGCCTCATGCAGGATAGCCCGTGCGAGTTCTGTGGCATGTGCGTCGAGGTCTGCCCCACGGGGGCGCTGGCGCCGAAGCTCGGCCAACGGCAGGGTCGCGCCTGGGAGGTGGAAAAGGTGGCGACTACCTGTCCGTACTGCGGCGTGGGCTGCCAGTTCTACCTAAACGTCAAGGACGGACGCATCGTCGGGGTGGCGTCCAAGTGGGACGCCCCGGCCAACCACGGTTGGACGTGCGTCAAGGGTCGCTATGGCTGGGATTTTGTGCACCATCCCGAGCGGTTGACCAGGCCCTTGATCCGGCGCGAGAAAGGCGGCCAACTCGAAGAGGCCGGCTGGGACGAGGCTCTGGACCTGGTGGCCAAGCGCTTTGAGGAAATCAAGGCGCAGCATGGTCCACAGGCGTTTGGCGCTCTGTCGTCGGCCAAATGTACCAACGAAGAGAACTATGTCATGCAAAAGTTCAGCCGCGCCGTGATGGGGACCAACAGCGTAGACCACTGCGCACGCCTTTGACACAGCGTCACCGTGACCGGTCTGGTCACAGCGTTTGGCTCCGGGGCCATGACCAACTCCTTCGACGACATCGCCGACGACGCCCGGCTCTACTTTGTCATCGGCTCCAATACGACGGAGAACCACCCGGTGCTGGGGATGCGCCTGCGGCAGGCGGTGAAGCGACGCGGCGCCGGGCTCATTGTGTGCGACCCGCGCGCCATCCCTATCGCCGAGTTTGCCACTCTGCACATCCGCCATAGGCCGGGTACTGACATCGCCCTGCTCAACGGCATCATGCACGTCCTCATCGCCGAGGGACTGTACGATAAACAATTCGTCGCCGAGCGCACGGAGGGCTTTGAGGACCTGAAGGCCAAGGTGAGCGAGTACCCGCCGGAGCGCGCCGCCGAGATCACCGGTGTACGCGCTGGGCAGATCGTCAAGGCCGCGCACCTGCTCGCGGACCAGCGTCCTGGCGCGCTGCTCTACGCCATGGGCATCACCCAACACACCACGGGCCACCAGAACGTGCTGGCTTGCGCCAACCTGCAGATGCTGCTGGGAAACATGGGCGTACCGGGGGGTGGTGTCAACCCCTTGCGCGGCCAGAACAACGTGCAGGGCGCTTGCGACATGGGCTGCCTGCCCAACGTCTACCCCGGCTACCAGGCCGTGACCGACGAGCAGGTGCAACAAAAGTTTGGGGAAGCATGGGGCGTGTCCCTTCCCAACGAGGTGGGGCTCACCCTGACGGAGATGATTCCCCAGGCTGAGACGGGCGAGGTTCGTGCCCTGTACATCATGGGCGAAAATCCTATGCTCTCCGACCCCGACACCAACCACATCGAGCGCTGCCTGCGCAGCCTGGATTTCCTGGTGGTGCAGGACCTCTTTCTCACCGAGACGGCAGCGCTCGCCGACGTGGTACTGCCCAGCGCGAGCTGGGCCGAGAAGCTGGGCACCTTTACTAACTCGGAGCGGCGCGTCCAATTCGTGCGTCCGGCGGTGCCCGCACCCGGCGAGGCCAATCTGGATTGGTGGATCGCCGGCGAGATCGCCCGGCGTATGGGCTACGAAGGCCTGACCTATTCATCGCCTCGCGAGATCATGGACGAGATCAACCAGCTAACGCCCATCTACGGCGGGATCACCTACGACCGCATCGGCGAGGCGGGTTTGCAGTGGCCGTGCCTCGACGCCGAACATCCCGGCACGCCGATCCTGCACGTGGGCAAGTTCGGCCGGGGGCTGGGTCGCTTGAGCGCCACGGAGTGGCATCCGCCAGCCGAGGAACCTGACGAAGAGTATCCCTTTGTGTTTACCACCGGGCGCGTGCTCTACCACTTTCACAGCGGCAGCATGACCCGGCGCTCACAAGGGCTGGATACAATCTTCCCCGGCCCCGTGGTGGAGATCAACTCACAGGATGCGGCGCGATTGGGAGTGTCGGAGGGGCAGAAGGTGCGGGTGTCGTCGCGGCGCGGCACGATCGAGGCGGCGGCCCTGGTCAGCCCCATGACCGATCCGGGCGTGGTCTTTATGCCCTTCCACTTTGCCGAAGCGGCGGCCAACAGGTTGACCATCGCCGCGCTGGACCCCACGGGCAAGATTCCCGAGTTGAAGGTCTGCGCCGTCAAGGTGGAAGCCGCAGCATGAGTTCTCGGCCCTGGTAGGTCCAGAGGTACCTGGAAGGTCTGGTGAAGGTGCGGCGTGATGGGCGGCCCGGGGCCCGCGCCGGCAGCGGCGCAGGCGAAGCGGGGGCAGATGACAAGTTCCGGCCACATCTTGGCCAAAGGGTAGTGAGTCATCTGCCAACGCATGATGCCCATCGTCCGACGCAAAGTACTGAAGATCTGGAGCGTCTGGGGCAGCGTCAGCCGGCCGTTGGCCTCCGGACCAGCGCAAGGCCACAGTTCGGTGCCGGCCGAGGCATTTGCGGCGATCACGACCTCCGCGCCCGTCCCTTGCACCACGTCGACCA
>CBDUWJ010000128.1:0-6795 GCA_965370895.1 uncultured Anaerolineae bacterium
GGAAAGAGGTAGCCCCATTCCCCCGCCACCAGTGCGTCTCGCAGCATCTGCCAGGCCACCGGTCCGATGTGCCCCAGGGCCATGAGGGGTAGTTCGGTGGTCTCGGTAGCAAAGGGACCGCCAAATGCCCGCCAGCGGTAGAATATGTCCGGCAGCGCAGCGATGAGCGCCGCGCCAGAGAAGACAAGCAAGGGGAGAACGACCAATGACCAACGAGGAATGACCCATGACCAGTGACCAAAGACCAGGGACGGACGGCGAGGGACGGATGACGAATGACAATCGACGGATGACGGGTCCGGTTTTGCTTCCCGGGCTCCCAGTACCATGGCCAAGACTACCGGCAGGGCTAGCATCAACTGCGTGTGTCGCACCCAGTAGGCCCAAGCGAAAAAGAAGCCGGCAAGGAGCCATGGCCAAAGAGCAATGAGCCGATCACCGGTTCTTTGGGACGAGCCTTTCTCCATCTGGTGCATAGCCCGAAGGGCGAAGAGCAACGTCAGAACGGTAAAGAGCTGGGCCGGTGCGTCGGCCATGGGCACCAACAACCGATCCACGTGCTCTGTCGAAGTGGCCAGCAGGGCGACGGTCAGAGCGCCGGTGAGATAGCGCACCGATTGCGAACTACCCCGCAGCACCTCCTGGACCAGTGCCCATGTGGCCGCCAAGGCCAACAGGGCAACGATTGGCGTCGTGAGATTAAGCCCTTCCTCGCCCAGTAGTTTGTATCCGGCAGCCAACAGCACCGATGCGCCGGTAGCCCATACGCTGGGAGAGTCACCTTGCTCGTTGCGCGGGATATGGTAGCCCACCGGCTGCAGGGGCGCCCAGGCGATGTTCAGCGGCATCACGTCTTCGAATAGCGAGAAACGGTGAAGGAACGTGCCCCGCTCGGCCAGATCGACTCCCATTTGGGCGTAAGCGTAGGGGTCACTGGCCGTAGCGCCCTGGGTCCGCTTGCCGAAATAGACCACTCCCGCCCAGGCAAGCGTCACCGACAGTAGGCCGATCACGGCCCAGCGCCAGAGGATGGCCGGCACCCCCAACTCGATTGACGTAACGCCAAGTTGACATAGGATTGCGTACGCCACAGCGGCAAGGATGATGCCGTCCACGTAGAATAGGGATATCATGGGATTGGGGAATGCCAGCCCTTGCCAGCCGATGATAGTGATGCTCAAGGTGTGGTACAGGAGCCAGAGCGCCGTCACCGCGTAGGCACCGAGCAGTGGGGTGAGAGCCATGAGGCAGGGACGACGGCGGCGGGCCAGAAATGGTGCCTGGGGCGCAAGAAGGACCACCAGGACCAACAGCGCTGTCCACAGGGGCCAGCGGTATCTGGCTGTCACGATGAGGGCGATGCCGGTCAGGTGTGTCACAATTCCAAGGATGTATCCTGCCAAGAGTTCGGGTGCGTGGGCGTGTGTGGGGGGCGAGAGGGCGAGAATGCGGAGTTGGGCAGCTAGCCAGGGCGGCAGTCTCCGTCGGCGGAAGTGATAGGCCAGAGCGCCCGCCAGGGCCAGCGCTGCCAGTGAGTAGGGCCAGATCCGAGCTGACCAACCGGGCCACCCGAAAAAGCGACCCGCGACTGTGCCCAGGCCTGCCAGGCAGATGCACAACTCAAACCAGGCCCAGGCTCGCTGTGCCGTGGGGCGGGCATCCCTGCCCGGTTGCAGGAGCAGCGATAGGGCTATCGCCAGGCCAGCGGCGAAGAGCACTCCTAGAACAAGGTACAGCACCCAAAGCCCAGCCAGCGGCCCAGGCTCGGCTACCAATAGATACTCGGGACTGAGGAGTCTTTTCAATGTCTCAAGCATCGCTCCTCACCCAACAGCCAACCCCCGATACTCAATGTGCAACGTCCTTACGGCCCTTCCAGGCGATACAGTCGAAACGAAACACTGCCGTCGCGCCGGGTAGTCTCATAGTCCGGCACCAGGCTGATACCCGCCTCTGCCAGGGCTTCCTCCGCCGGGGCGCTGTCCCTCCAACTGGGGAAGGCGATGTATCTGGGCTCGCGGCGGTAGACGTTGGCGTCGTGAGCCAGATCCCCCAGGTTCGGGTACCAGTGCAGGCGCAGTGGTGCGCCGTATAGGTAGAAACGGTGATGGTAGCCCAGCCAGTAGTGGTACAACACGGCTCCTGGCGGGGCTTGGGCGCGCAGGTAGGCTGCCAGATCATCGATCCCGTCGTAGGCGCCATGATCGCCGCCGAGAGCCAGTTCGCTGTGCGTTGCCCGCACGACCGGCCCTGTCAGGGTTGCTACCAGTGCCAGTCCCAGCCCCGTGGCATAGACCCACTGCCACGATGCCGGATGGAGAGCGTCACCGAGTGCTACAAACGCCCGCGCCGCCAACAAGGCTACCAGCGGGACCAGGCCCAACAGATAGCGGTCCCAAACCTGAAAGGCGACCAGCCAGTGCAACCCCAGAAAACAGGCAACATAGCCGCCCAATGCCAGATCTGTCTTGGATGGCCCAGCCCACCGGCCTGCAAGGCCGCCGACCAGCCAACCTGCCCATCCCAGGACCACCAATCCGTTGAACCATGGCGAGACCCAGAAATGGCCCACCATCCGTAGCCAGTCGGCGGCGCGCTGACCCAGGGCCCGCGGCTCGGCCGCCCACAGACCCCCATAGCTGATGAGGCTCTGCTCCAGAAAGCCGGGGCGTTGGAGTCGAGCCAGGTCCCACCAAACCACGCTCCCGGCGACGACAGCAAACCCCAGTCCAAAGCGCAACCATCCAGACCTCCGAAGTTGTGCGAACCCACGGTTCGCCCGAAACTTTGCTAGCTTGCTCTCTGTGCTGTTCGCTGGTCCGTGACCGGCGCCCAATCTGCGCCCTCCCCCGGACTCGGAGCGCCTTGGCGATGGAGTGCTGGAGAGGAGTCCAAAGGCCACCACCAGCGGCAGGAAGAGCAGACCCTGCTGTTTGGACGCGACTGCCATACCGGCCAGGATCCCTGCCGTGCCTAGCCGTCGCTTGGCCGCCGCCAGCAGCGCACCCAGCACCAGGGCCGTCATCAGCGGGTCGGTGAAGGCCGTCGAAGCAAAGAGGATGTCAAAGGGCGATAGGGCCAGCAGCAAAGCTGCGACCAAGCCAACCCGCACGTCCTGGTACAACTCTCGAGCCAGGGCGTAGACCAGCGCGATGCTCGCCAGGCTGGCAAAAAGGCTGGGCAGACGGGCTGCCGTTTCGCGCCCACCCTCAGGCTCCGGTGATCCCAATCCGGTCCCCGCAGCTTGCGGGGTGGAGGCAAAGGACATGAAGCCTAGGGCCAGGGTGTAGGGGTGCAGCGGTGGTTTGTCGACCGGCTCTTCATCGAGCATTGGGTCGGCGCCGGTGGCGATCTGCAGACCCCAGTAGGCGTAGAGCGCTTCGTCCTCCAGGAAGCGATTCTGGCCCCACGGAGCAAGCCGCAGCGCCAGAGCCAGGAGCAAAATGGCTATCAAGACCGTGGACGGCCCAAGTGGGCGGATTCTCTCCATCTGCTGCGGTGTTTCTCCAGGTTGTACACGCCCACCCAAACCCGCTGTGGCGCGGGCAGGGGGCGGGCCTGGCCCATTCGGCCGGTCCTTCGGAACCCTGCCGGGAGTTCCCAAACGTACAGGAGGATCCTTGTCAATCCACGAACCGGTACTTGATCAGAGTCCAGAAGGCCAGGGGACCGTCGCGCCACGTGATCTTCTTGCCCTCGTGGTATTCTCGGCCATAGTAGGAGATGGGCACCTCGAAGATGCGGTGCCCACGCTTGAGCACCTTGGCCGTGATTTCCGGCTCAAAGTCAAAGCGGCGGGCGCGGAGGGGGATGTCTTTGATCACGTCAGCGCGGAAGCACTTGTAGCAGGTCTCCATGTCGCTCAGGATGGTATTGTATAGGATGTTGGTCGTCAGGGTCAGGAGCTTGTTGCCCAGCATATGCCAGTAGAGCATCGCTTTACGCGGCCCCAGGAAACGGCTGCCGTAAACGACAGCCACCCGCCCCTCGGCGATGGGCCGGATGAGGGCCGGATAGTCGCGGGGGTCGTATTCCAGGTCCGCATCCTGGATGAGGATAAGGTCGCCCGTGGCCTGCTCGATGGCGGTCCGCACGGCCTGGCCCTTGCCCTGGTTCTCGGCGTGCTTGAGAACGCACAGATCGCCTGCCTCGGCCTCCCGTGCCAGGATCTGCGGGGAACTGTCCGTGGAGCCGTCATCCACGACGAGGATCTCTTTTTCGATTCCTGGCAGATCCGCTGCCCGCACTTGTCCCAGGATCTCGTGTAACGTCTCCTGCTCGTTGTACACTGGCATGATGATCGATAGTTTCATGGTCCGTCCCCCTTGTTGGCCTGGCTATTATAGCGCAATCGCGGGGCGAGGGCAAGAATGGAGGGTGGAAGCTGGACATCGGCCGGACATTGCCGATTGGAGATTCCGACGGTTGCCATCGGCACGGAAACGTGGTACAATCCAAATTGAGTACTGCAAGCTGGGCATTGTACAAGGTGAATTGAGCATTGTGAAGTGAGCATTGTGTAATGTGATCTACATAGATGTTTCATCGGCGGTGCACGCAAAAGCGGGCATTGGCCGCTACGCCGAGAGCCTGGCCCGGGCGCTGATCGACCACGACCCAGGGCGATTTGCACTGTTCTACAACAGGGGTAGGGACGCCCGGTTGCCGGATGGGCTGGAGTCTGTGCCAGCTAGCACGGTGCGTGCTGGCTACAAGCCGTGGCGCATGGCTGTATGGCTGGGCCAGTTGGCCGGGCTGGGCTTTGACCGGCTTGTGCCCGGGGCGGAGCTCTACCACGCAACAGAGCACCTGTTGCCCCCTCTGCGCAGTGTGCCGTCCGTGCTCACCGTGCACGACATGATCTTCAAGCTGTTTCCCCAGCACCAGAAGCGTCTCAACTTCTGGTATCTGAACGCAAGCATGCCCCTCTACTGCCGCCGCGCCGGTGCGATCATCACCGTCTCTGAGTCCAGCAAGGCCGACATCGTAGCCCACTATGGTCTGGCGCCGCCCAAAGTCACCGTCATCTACGAGGCTGCAGATCCTCTGTTCGGGCCTGTGCCCTCGGACGTCGTGGACCAAGTGCGCCGCCGCTATAGTCTGCCCGACCGGTTCCTGATCCACGTGGGCACCATCGAACCGCGCAAGAACCTCACACGCCTGGTCGAGGCACTGCAGCACCTGCGCGACGGTGGCCTGACAGTCCCCCTTGTGGTGGTGGGCGGTAGGGGCTGGTTGTACGGTGATTTCTTTCGCCGGCTCGAGGAGCTGCAGGTCCGCGATACGGTCCTTTTCCTGGGCTATGTGCCTGCTGTCGACCTGCCCAGCCTCTACAGCGCGGCCACGTTGGCGGCCACGCCGTCGGTTTACGAAGGGTTTGGACTGCCGGTGCTGGAGGCCATGGCCTGCGGCACACCAGTGGTCTCCTCCAACGCCTCCAGCCTGCCAGAGATTGGGGGAAAGGCTGCAGTTTACTTTGATCCGTACGATGTGGAGGCGATGGCGGAAACGATCCGCGCCCTGTGGACAGACGTCGATCGGCGGTTCGATATGAGCCAGCGTGGTCTGGAACGGGCCAGCCGCTTCTCCTGGCAGCGCGCCGCACGGGAAACAATGGCAGTCTATGACAGAATCCTCTTTCAGGGTCTCGAGCCCGCGGGAGGATAGAGGTTACTCATCTCTCGCTACTCTTTGTAGAACTCCTCCGGGTACGGCGCAACCAGCGGCGCCTCGTCGTGGATGGCCATGCCCAATACTGCATCCCCTGGGTAGAAGTAGATGCCGTGCGAGCGACCCAAAACAAAGCCATCGTATTCGGAGAGTAGCAGTCCGTCCCCCAACGGCCGGCCCCAGACGTCGCGCACCTCGGCGACTGCGTCGCCGGCACTCACCAGGTCACCGGGTTCGACCAGGTGCAACACTACGCAGGGCTCATCCACGCGAGGGGTGCCGCGTCGCCGTACGGGGAAGCCAGCTTCTACCACTTTGATCCCCTCGATCGGCTCCGGGTTGCCATCTAGCATGCCGGCCCAGCGCATCACGTTGCGCGTGCCCGCGGCTGCAGCAGCCACGATGGACCGGTCGGGCATGAGGCCGGTGCCGAGTTCCACGGTAACTGCCGGGATCCTCGCCAACAGCAGGGAGGCTGCCGATGTGGAGCGATGCAGCTTCTCATCAAGGTACTTTTCCACTGCAAACTCGTTGACGATGGTGTGACCGTAGGCGCGGAGCATCTCTTCGAGCTTGACAGCCAGGACTTTGGCCTCCACTCTGTGTTGGTCCGCATCTTGGTCAGTGCGGTACAGGACCCGATCACGGAGAGCAAAGGAGATGGAGCCGGTCCAGGCATTGTGGTAGTCGATCAGGTAGTCGGCAGTGGCGGCTATCTGCTCAAACAGCCGCTTGTAGGCCTTTTCCAGAGAGGAGGGTGGGTCCTTGTCTGGATCCGACGCTTTCTCCGGTTTGCCGTCGGGCCACAATCGGTTGGGGTCTTTGGGGGCATGATACGGCTCGCGCAGCATGGTTCGCAGGCCTGCGGGGTTGAGAGCCGGAATGGCGACGATAGTCCCTCTCAGCCGGTCCACCAGCGCCTGCGTAACGAGCTGGTAGATGACGGCTGGACCAGCCTGCTCGGGCCCGTGGATGCCGGCCGTCAGCCATAGGCAGGGCCCATCGTCCCACCCCTGGGCGATGACGACGGGCAGGAACTCGGAATGGCCAGTGGGGTGGCTCAACGCCTCCCAGCGTCCGTACTGGATAGTGCCCGGTTCTGCAACAGCGGTTCCGAGAGTGATA
>CBDUWJ010000129.1:0-6783 GCA_965370895.1 uncultured Anaerolineae bacterium
AACCTCGGAGGCGGTGGGAACGGCACCGACCGCAGTCGCTTCTCGCGGCAGGTCCGTGGGTTCAGCCGGCGGACCGCAAGCGGCCAATAGAACCAGGATGGCCAACAAGGATAGGAATGGCTTTGTCTTTGGGGGCTCTACTCCGCAGTCGAATCGCCTTCTGGACATGCCAGTACCCTCCGGACCCGGTCGACCAGGTCCCTCACACAGAACCGTCGCGGCAACACCTGGGCAGGCGGCAGGTCCCCCTGGGTCAGAGCCCCGCGGCTCCAGGTCCCTCCGCAAAGGACGAGAGGTACGTGGCCGGTCAGTTGCCACAGATCGGAAAGCTGCCTGGCATCGGGCGGCAGGCCCCGTTCGTCCGGGATGGTCAGCCGCGGCTCTTGGCCGCTGCGGATCAGGTAAGCCGTGGCATCCTCCGCCGAAGCGCGGGCCCTCACCCGGTAACCCTGCTCCAGGAGATGGGCACTAGCAAGCGTCTGCAATTGCCAATCTCCTGCGATCAGAAGGATCTCGTCCGCACCCCCATTGTATCACGTTCCGGGCGGATTCACAAGCCCTCATGGAGTCTCAATCCGCGTCCGAATCTGGCCCAGTGTGGCCCCGACCTCACACAACTCGTCCTCGACTCGAGTGAGTTTTTGCTTTTCTGCGCGGACGAAGCGGGTGTAGGGGGCAATGGCTTCGCGGAGTCGCTGCAAGCTGCGGGTCAGTTCTCGCTCGAACTCTTCACTCATGCCCGTCACCAGCCCCTGGCGCAGGTCCTCCAGTTTGTTGCGCAGGTCATTCTTGGCCCGCCGCCGTTTGGCCGGGATGATGAGCAGGCCCACAATGGCCAGAGTTCCAGCCGCCAGGATACCGGTGAAATCGGCCAGTGCGGTGTGGAGGACGATAATGAGCACCGCGCCCAGGCCGACCGCCCCCACCTGGACCAGAGCCGTACCCGCTACGGCATCGCGCACTCCCTCGGCGAGCTCGCGGGCCTCAGCCTCCCGGTCGTAGCTCATGACCACATCTTTGGCAGCCCGCCCCACCGAATCGAGCAGAGCCCGGCGGTTGTACTCAAAGGGTCCTCCCACCTGGCCGATGACCTGTTCCTCTTCGTCGCGGACCTTGGCCCGATGGCGCTCCAGGTACTCCAACGTCGCCTGCCATTGGCGCAGATCTTTATCCACCAGCCAATCAATCAGGGCGCTGGTCTCCTGTTCAATCTGGTAGGGGGTGTCGGCCACCACCTGGCGCTCGAACTCACCCTGGATGCGTTGGGTATTGACCAGGTCTATGACACGCCCCAGGCGCAGGGTCTCGTCAAAGTAGGCCATGCCCCTGTTGTTCATCGCCAGCAGCACCTTCTCTATGTCGGCCATTCGATAGCGAAAATCGTTCTGCATGTCACTGCGATAGATTTCAAGCTGCCCCTCGATGTTCTCGATAGCCTTCAGGTCCTCGTCCAGTAGCGCCAGACGATTCCGGGCCAACTCCAGGTAGCTGCCCGTCAGCCGTTCGCCCACGCCCAACGGATTGCGCAGCTTGAGCTTTATCCGGCTCTTTTCATCGAGCGTCTTGTGGATGTAGGTCTCTACGGCCTGGAAACGGCTGGCGTCCCACAGGACGCTTCGCTCGCGGCGGCTGCTAGCCAGTTTGGCCTGGAGCGCCAGCCGAGCTGATACCGGAAAGATTTCCGGGGTAAAGCCCAAGAGGGCTAGAGCGTTCTGCCGGATGTATTCCACCACCTGGCCCACCTCGTCCTCTTCCAGCAGATCGATCTTGTTGAGGAGGATGATGACCTTTTTGCCCCACTCGCGGATACGCTCCATAAAGACGCGCTCGCTCTCGGTAAAGGGGCGGTCGGCCGAGGTGACAAAGATCACCAGATCGCTGCGGGGCACAAACTCCTGTGTCAACTGCTCGTGACGGCGGATGATGGCGTTGGTGCCTGGTGTGTCCACGATGTTGATCTCGCGTAGAAAGGCGGCGGGGTAGGTGAGGGTCAGCACGCCGTCCTCCTCCACCTCCCGGTCCGATGCCTCACCGTGGTGCAGGATGTAGATCTGCGCTGTGGTCGGGGTCACACCCTCTGGCAGAAAACGTTCCCCCAGCAGGGCGTTGATAAAGGCCGATTTGCCGCTGTTGAACTCGCCGACGACGACCAGCAGGAAGAGTTCGTCGAGTTGGTGGATTGACTTCTGGAGGGTCTTCTGGTCCTCTGGCGTCACCTCGAAACCGGCCAGAGCCAGTTGCAGGCGCTCCAGTGCCGCTTTCTCGTCTTTCAGGATCTGTGCCTGCTTGCGATTCAGGATGGTTCGGAGCACAGGTATCTCCTCGGTGATGGTGGTAGACCGCTGCCAGGATTCAGCGCAAGGCCCAGATCGGCCGCTGGCGGCGCTGGTCCAGGCGCAAACCAGCGTCTTGAGCCAGTTGCACCGCCTCAGCGTACTCTTGATTGGTGAGGCACCGGTCCAGCGGTGGCAAGTCGTGGGCCCGGTAGCAAGGCCGGTACTGGGCCATCACATTGATATACGTGTCCGGCGAGATTTCGTCGCTCAGGAAGCGCACGATCACGTCCGTGCCGGCAAGGCCATCAGGCAGGACCAGGTGCCGGACCAAGAGTCCCTGCTGAGCCACGCCCTGCCCATCTGTCGCCAGATCGCCCACCTGGCGATGCATCTCTTTGACGGCAGCCTGGTTGGTGGCCGGGTAATTGCTGATCCTGGAGTACCGCGATGCCACGCCTGGGTCGGAGTATTTCATGTCGGGCATGTAGATGTCCACCACGCCGTCGAGCAGGGCCAGCGTCCTTAGGGAATCGTAGCCCCCGGTATTGTAGACCAGCGGCAGGCGCAGCCCCGCCTGGGCGGCAATGAGCAGTCCGGCCAGGATCTGCGCTACCGCATGGCTGGGCGAGACAAAGTTGATGTTGTGGCACCCCTGGCTTTGCAGTCCCAACATCATCTTGGCCAGGTCCTCTGGCTCCACCTCCTGACCGTAGCCCAATTGGCTGATCTCTGCGTTCTGGCAGAACTGGCAGCGCAGGTTGCACCAGGAGAAAAAGATCGTCCCGGATCCGCCAGTGCCCACCAGGGGATCCTCTTCCCCAAAGTGGGGGCCGACACTGGAGACGATGGCCCGCTCGCCGGTGCGGCAGCTTGCACCCTCGGCGCTCTCCCGACGATTCACGCCGCACTCACGGGCACAGAGATCGCAGGCCTCCAGGCGGGCGTAGGCATCCGCCACGCGGCGCTTAAGCTCACCAGAGCGCAGGAGCTTTAGATAGGCTGCCTCAAACTGTTCGGTCACGTTCTCTCACCAGTTCACCTGGACACGCTTGATCCGGTAGTTCCGATCCCGGTAGCTGACGTGTTTGTTCTGTTTGCCATACTCGTACAGTTGGCGCGTGACCTCCACGTCCTGCTGACAGTAGTCCAGAATCTCCTGGATGCGGCCCTGTTTGTACCAACGCACTGCCTGCAAACCATCGGCTGACTTGGCCGCGCCCAGCGTGGCCCCCGCCAGATTGTCCAGACTGACACGGAAGCCCAGCCGCTTGTAGATGTGATCCAGCATATCCACGGTGGGTATCCCCTCCAGCGGGTCGTCGGTGTAAGCCCGCAACACCTCGTAGTCGAAGCTCAAGACGTTGAAACCAACCACCAGATCGGCGGCCTTGAGATCAGCTATCAAGTCCTCAACGGTCTCCTCGGTGTATCTATGGAAGTCACCGTCGGCAGTAGAATGGGTCACGGCCACCGACAGGCCCAACTTGCGGATATGACGCCGGCCGCCCACCTCGTCAAAGGTACGCTGCGTCTCGAGATCAAAGGTAAGTGTGTTCATTCTGTTTCACCTCACTGCCGGATGTGTACCATTCTATCACGAACAGCCCCACGACGCAAGCGAGAGCGTTTCATATTGAGGGAGCTTTTGACGCTTACACCTCTTTCGATTATACTGTGCACCTGATTGGTTGAGTGGGGACTGGCATAAGATACCGATGCCCAGAAAGAAGCCAAGGAGGCGAAGCGCGCCCGGAAAGCTGAACGCTGGCAACATCGTCGCAAGGCGCGGGCCGTGCTTTCCAGGTCGGAGATTGCCGGCCAATCGCGCTCTCTGGCGTCCCAGGTGGAGGCTGGCACCTCTGCCTTGAGCGACAGGGAGCTCGATCTGCCACTCCAGGCCGAAACGGAGATCGCCTACAAGCTCCAGAAGAAAGGTGGGCACCAGATCGAGGTCGAGATCGAGTGGGGCGATCCCAAGACCGCCGCGCTGTTGTTGACAGAGTGAGGCCTGCCCCCACAGCATGGTGCGAGTGTGAGTGCTCCTGCGGGGTTTCACGATCTTCACCGTTGCGCTCACAACACTGGCAGGAGCCATGGGAAGCGTTCCGGTTGCTCAGTTTGACATGACCATTTCACTGACAGACCTGGTTGCTGCTCTGCCTCGCGCAAAGGTGCGGGGGGATGCGGACATTTCCATCAAAGCCATCACGTGCGACTCGCGCCAGGTTAGGCCCGGCAGTCTGTTCGTCGCCTATCCAGGTGTGACACTGGACGGACACGCCTACATCCCTCAGGCATTGAGTGGCGGTGCTGTCGCGGTGGTTGCCGAGAGAAAAATGAGGGAGCTGAGAGTGCCCCTCGTCGTCGTGCCCGACGGCCGGGAGGCCCTTGCCCATCTGTCGGCAGCCTGGCACGGTTTCCCCGCCCGCGAGCTCATCGTCGTGGGGGTGACTGGCACCGACGGCAAAACCACCACCTGCAACCTGTTGCACAGCATCCTGACCGCAGCCGGCCGGCGGACGGGACTGGTCACCACCGTCAGAGCCGTGATCGGCGAGCGGGTGATGGACACCGGCCTGCACACCACGACCCCGAATTCCCCCGACGTGCAGAGTTACCTGGCAGAGATGGTGGCCGCCGGGATGGAGGTCGCCGTGTTGGAGGCTACGTCGGAAGGCCTGGCACAGCGACGCGTCTCCGCCTGCGATTTCGACGTGGCGGTCGTCACCAATGTCACCCACGAGCACCTGTACTATCACGGTACCCTGGAAGCCTATCAGGAAGCCAAGGCGATGCTCTTCCGTCACCTGACGTCAGGGCATCGAAAGCCAGACGTGCCCAAGGTAGCGGTGCTCAATGCTGACGACGACTCCTACCGCTACCTATGCCATTACCCCGCCGACCGGCAGTTGACCTACAGCATTGAAGGCAGCACCGATGTGTGTGCCACCGACATTCGCCGCTCCGCAACGGACACCCGCTTTGCCGTCCGGTTCCCTGATGTGGACGGTGAGTTGCGCACTGCGCTGGTGGGCGATTTCAACGTGTCCAACATCCTGGCCGCCGCCAGCGCGGCGATTGCCCTGGACGTACCGGTTGAAGCCATCCAACAGGGTGTGTGGGGTGTCAAGAGCATCGTCGGACGCATGGAGCGGGTTGACGAAGGTCCGGACTTGATGGGCATCGTGGACTTTGCTCACACGCCCAACGCGCTAAAGCGAGTGTTGGAGACAGCTCGGACGCTGACCGACGGGCGGGTCATCGCCGTCTTTGGCAGCGCTGGCGAGCGGGATGTGGCCAAGCGAGCTTGGATGGGCGAGATCGGCGGGCGGCTGGCTGACGTGACGGTGCTCACCGCCGAGGATCCCCGCACCGAGTCGGTAGAGGCAATCTTGGCTGAGATGGCCCGTGGGGCAGAACAGGCCGGGGCCGTCGAGGGGCAGAGCTACTATTGCGTCGCCGACCGGTCCGAGGCCATCCAGTTCGCGGTGGACCTGGCCCAGCCCGGCGACCTAGTCATCACCTGTGGCAAGGGCCACGAGCAGTCCATGTGCTATGGTACGGTCGAGACGCCCTGGAGCGAGCACCAGGCGCTGCGAACTGCTCTCCGGCGTCGCGCGGGGCGTATGTCCTAGTTCGACCCGGACGGTATCGTCTCCGCCTCCGGTTCCGGTTCGGCTTCCGGTTCCGGCTCGGCCTGAACCCCAAGGTCAGCCTCTGCACCGGTCTCTAGCATCAGTTCACCCTGAACCTCGTGCACCAGCTCAGTCTCAACCTCGACCTCGGTGTCATCCTCGGTCTCTAGCATCGGTTCACCCTGAACCTCAGGCATCGGCTCAGTCTCAACCTCAGCCTCGGTCTCAGCCTCGGTTTCCACTGTTGGCTCCGGGAAAAACGATGAGGCGGAGGAAGGCAGCATTGGGGTTTCTGGCGTGGGTTCAACTGAAACAGCCATAGGGGGGGAGTGCAGCGGGGCTGTTGTCTGCGCCGCGGTCTGCGCAGCACCGCAATAGGGACAGATGGTCCAGCGCAGGTGGAGCAGACGCCCGCAGGAGAGACAGCCCTTCTTCAGCCGGGTGTGGCAGGCGGGGCAGACAACAAAATCCTCTTCGATGCGGCGGTTGCAACTGGGGCAAGCCAGCCGCTCTTCAATACCTTGCAGCAGGGCCTCTTCCTCGAGCGAGCGCTCGTAGATCTCGGCCAGGGTTTCGCGGGGACGCAGGATGAGGTACAGGAGCAGCCCGGGCAGTGGAAAAAGGGGGAAGAAGATCAAGACCATCAGGGTGGCCAGAATCTGGGCAAAGATGTCTCGTGAGCGAGCGCGGATATCGCGAAAGGCCCAGATAACTGCACTGACCCACGTCGCGGTTAGAAATGCGGCAAACAGGGCCACGAACATGATGATAAATGGCTGGATTGTGTCCAGTATGCGTTCCAGGTCCATCCTATTGCTAGGCTCCTTGGCTCAAGTTGGCGGGCATTATACCATCTTCGCGCCGTTTTGTCA
>CBDUWJ010000130.1:0-6767 GCA_965370895.1 uncultured Anaerolineae bacterium
ATGTTCAATTCGCGCGCAACACGATGGTCATTGCGTACACCGGCCAGGCGCTACACGCCGATGAGATCGCTACCGGCAACTGGTACGAGGTACTCACTCGCGACGGGGTAATCTACGGCCACTCGGACCCCAACGCCGATCCCTGCGGCTATCGCACGCTGCTCGTGTGGCAACTGGCTGAGAAGCACTATGGCCTGGAGGGTCTGAACGCCAAGGTGGACGAGTACTGTCCGCCAGAGAACGTGCGCCCCAAGGCGGTGGAGTTGATCGCTCTCTTGCGGTCGGGCGACATGGACTGTGCTTTGAATACCACTCGGCGGCTGTGCAACATGGCCTGGAGTTCATCGAACTGCCGGAGGAGATCAATCTGAGCACGGTCGAAAGCGCCGACTATTGGGACGAGGCCTCAGTGGAGATCGCTAGCAAGGAGCCAGGGAGGACGCTGACCATGATGGGCAGGCGGTTTTGACCAGGCAATCCAAGCTGAGCAGAGTGCGCAGAGTTCTAAGGGTGGCTGAACGGATACGATCGAGAGGCAGCTCTAGGGATAGACTTGCACCCAGTCGCCGCCCTGCACCTGAAAGATGTAGATCTTTTGGTCCTGTAGGTCGCCGCCGGCGTCGTAGCTCAGCTCTCCCATCGGCGTCTCGATCCCGGCCAGGCCACGGATGGCGTTGGCCACGTTGGCTGCATCAAAGCCCCCAGCCTGTTTCACACCCTGGGCCAGCACTTCCATGGCGCTGAAGCCATTGATGCTGTAGGTATCGGGGTTGCGATACTCGACCGCCTGGTACTCTCTAATCCAGGTCTCGTCGACCGCGGCATCCGGGCGAGGGCCAAAAGCCGAAACGTACATCCCCTCAGCAGCGCTGCCCGCCTCGTCAATGGTAGCCGTCAGGAAGGCGCCATCGCTGGCCAGGAAGGGCACATCCAACCCTGCTTCCAGCAGCTCAATGCGCAGATAGGGCGCTTCCACCTCATAGCCCCCGTAAAAGACGGCATCGGGCTGAGCGGCGACGATCTGTGGGATCTCGTCGGGGAAGGTGGACTGCTCCACAGCTACCTGCAGGCTGGCGACTACCTCAGCACCCCGGGATACCAGTTCACCAGCGATCAACTGGCCCAGGCCCTGACCGTAGGGATCGTCGTTGTAGACGACGGCCACCCGTTGTGCCCCCAAGGTGTTGGCCAGATAGTCGGCGTCCACCTGGGCCTGGGTCGTGTCGTTGGCGTTGACGCGGAAGAAGTTGCGATAGCCCTTCTGTGTCAGACTCACTTCACTGGCAGTGGGGGTGATGACCACCAACGACAGGTCCTTGTAGATCTCCATCGCCGCCAGCGTCTGCCCGCTGTTCAGGTGGCCGATCACGCCCAACACGTTTTGTCCCTGGTCGAGGGCGGCCTGAACCTGCCCGGCGATGCCCAGGGCCACGTCGGAATCTGACTCGTCATCGAGGCCGATGACCGTCACCTTGTAGCCCAACAGTCCGCCAGCGCGGTTGATCTTTTCGGCGGCCAGTCGCGCCCCACCCAGCACCGTCTGGCCGCCGTTGGCCTGAAAGCCCGACAGTGGCGCGGCGACATAAACGATCACATCACCCTTGGCCGGCTCCTTGGAACCCCCGCAGGCGGTCAGAAGCAAGCAGGATACAGCAAACAGCAAGATGATCAGTTTGATCGCTCTATTCATGATCTCCACCTTATCCACATCCCATCGTGACAGGGCCGCGCTAGTTTCCTTTGGTTGTTTTCTGTACAGGCTGCACAGCAGCACCAAGGGCATCCAAGGCTGCCACATCGGCCGTGCTCAAGCCCAGACCCAGCGGATCGGCGCCGGCACGATACACCTGGTCCATGGTCTGGACCACATCCTGCAGGGCCTGGACCTGATCGGAGATGTCCTTTTGCAGGCGCTGGGCCCGCCCCGAACTCACTTCCCGCGAACTCAGAATCATGATCTGCGAGTAGACGGTGCCCATGGCGGTGAGTGTGCTTTCCAGTTGAAACTCAGCCCGCTCCATCACGTTCTCCAGCTTGCGCAGATTGTCCCGCTGGATCTGTCGTTGGGCAATGGCCTGGCTAATCTGGCGCTTGACCGTGTCGTCGTCCTCCAGCACGAGCCGTTTCTTCAGTTTGTCAATCGCCGGTTCCACCGACTGTAGGTCCCCGTGGATCATGGTGTCGGCTTCGTAGGCATCCAGACGCTTGGCGAGCCGGAATATGTTTTCCATCCAGTCGGTGATGCCCCGGCTTACGTCCTTGAGGTGCTCACGCAGCACGCCCTCCCGGCTCGTGTTGATCACCTCGTCAGTTCGCTCTCGGTACTCCAGCGCCTTTTCGACCTGCCCGCGCAGCTCTTTGTTTTTTATCTGCCGCGCATTGAACTTCTCGTGGAACATCCCGGCGACGGCCTCGGACCGGAACTTTGGGTCCTTGAGACTGCTCCATACCAGGCCAATTTCGCCCAACGCGCCCAGTGCGAGCCAGTACCACGGCTGCCAGAGCGGCAACGGCTGGGGAACCAGGAAAAAGAGGACCGCTGTCAAGGCGATGATCACCGCGCTTTCCCAGCGGTAGACCGATCGGGTCAGGATCGCCCGTGTGGCCTTCTGTTCCAGTTCTCTTTGGAAGCCGCCCTTTGCCATCTATCTACTAGTGACCTTTCACAAACGGACCTTGGCTTTCCCCTGCTCAAGCCTGGTCCGCGATCATGTGGCAGGCAATGGGAAAGCAGAGATCAGTAGTGTCAAACCGCGCTAGTCAATTCTTGGGCCGCCTTGTCATGATCCGCTCCGGCCAGTATGCTTGAGGAATTCGTCTAAAAGTAGGTAGACAGGATCTTGTACAGGTCCTGGATCGTCTCCAGATCGCCGGTGCGGACCTGCCCGCCTGTGGATTCGGCGATGACCCTCAGGGTTTCCATGTCCGCATCGCCACCATAAGCGATGGAGAACACGACCACGGGTATTCCCGCGTCGTCGGCGAGCTCATGCACCAGATTGCGGAGAGTGCGACGGGAATAGTTCTCCCTGCCGTCGGTCATGACCACAACGGCATTGATCCGCTCCGAGTCGCCCAGATCTTGCAGTCGCTGATGGGCTTCGTAGACGGCGTCGAACAGGGCGGTATCGCCCTCCGCCTGCAATTGATCCACAGTCAACTCCAGCGCGGTGCGGTTTCGTGCCAACTCGTCGAGAGCCACCACAGTGTTGACCCCCGAATCAAATTGGATCAGCCCCACCCGTTCCTGATCGCCTTTGATCTGGTCCAGAAAGACGCGCAGGGCCTCCTGGGCCTGGGCCAGTTTTTCGCCCTTCATGCTGCCCGAGGTGTCCACCACCAGGTAGACGTTGGTGTGGCGCTTGGTGTACCACCACACGTCGCGCACGACCTCGATCACGCTGGCATTGGGCACCTGGAGCGACGTCTTGGGTTCGCTCGGATCCACGCCATTCTCGGCCGTCAGCGGTGATTCAGGGCTGTCCAGGGGAATGGAGAGGTCGGCAGGACGGTAGCCGTGGCGCAGGATGAGCTGCTGCGCTTCGGGCGAGAGCAGATAGTCGCGGAACTGGGCAAAGGTCTGGCGCTGCAGAGGTGTCAGGCCGGCCGTCTCCAGCAGGGCCAACGGGTGATCTTCCCAAAGCGCTCCCTCGGAAGGATAGAGGGCCACCAGCCGCTCCTGCAAGCTCCCGTCCGCGGGAGGCGTCCGGTGGGTGTTAAAGTAGGTCACCATCTGTTCCTGGACCACAAAAGCGTCCAAGAAGCCCCGGCCCTCCTCCAATGCCCGCTCGATGATGGCGGGCTCGTCTCCCTCGCCATAGTAGCGGACCGTTTTCTCCAGCGCGGCCACGTAGTCGAGGGTCTCCTGAGCCGTGACGTCCTCAATGGTCAGGCCCCGGGTCTTGCCCGCACCGGCGTAGAACTCGGCAAGGGTAGCCAGCAGGCCGCTGGCAGAACTGGTGGAGGGATGGCTCCACCGAAAGTCGGGATCCGCCTGCGCCCGGTTGAGCAGGTCCTGCCAACTGATGGACCGGTCGGGCCATCCCATCTCGCGGGCCAGGTCTTCCCACATGGCGATGACGACCGGGCTGACGGCGTAACGCACCGTCTCGCCCACGGCGCCGCTGCCTGCCTGCTCGCTCCACGCCTCATCCAGTTGTCCCAGCCACACCGACGAGTCGGGCGTCATGGCCTGGAAGACTGCGCTGCCATCGAGCACAGCGTTAACCATCGACTCTGGATCCAGTTCAACGGCCTCGACAGTCATCCGCTGCCCGTCTGGTGTCTTCACACCCTGTTCGTTGAACCTGTCCACTAATTCCTGAAAGACCAGCGCCTTCTCAGGCGAGTAGGCCACGGCCAGAGCCATTTTCGGGACCGGCGTGGCCAGCTCGTCGCCGTCGAACAGCCGGCTGATCAGGGAATAGGCGCCGCAGCACAGGCCGATCAGCAAGAACAAGCCGGCGACCAATAAAATCAGCACCAAGCCCACATTCCCAGAGGATGCACGACGTCCGGAACGACTACTCATTCTAACCTTCCCTCACACCATGCACAGACTCTCAATAGCCGGCACTCTGAAGTTCGGACACTAGATTTCGGACACTGGATATTGGGTATTGGATATTTGTCATTGGCTGTCACCGGCCCGCTACGTTAAGGTCAAACCAGCGAAGCAGCGCCTGCAGCACATCCCGGTCGGGTGAGCGCATGGCGGTGGTGCGGGGGACCACTCCCAGCACGCCCTGCTCCGCCCACTGGTCGAAGAGGCTGCCCTCGCCGGTCACCGGCACCTCAGGGTTAGCGGGCCGCAGACCATAGGCCATAGCCTCCTGCTGAACGCCCTCAGCCAGCAAGAATTTCTCAAACTCCAACGCCGCGTTCTTCTCCAGGGCTGATGTCTCCGGGCCCATCCAGACGGTGAAAGGGAAGTCGAACCAGGTTACGTACTCGGGGTATACGAGGCGCAGCGGATCGGCCCAGCGGCTCTGGATGCCCTGCATATTGACCAGCATGTCACTTTCCAACAGTTGTCCGGCGTCGCCCGTGGTGTAGCCAAACAGGGCGAGGTCAGCCACGGTGTAGGTCCCGCCCGATAGGTCGCTCATGGAACTCATGATCTCGTCCAACCAGGTCTGGAACTCGGGATCTGTCACGTCCTCGACGGTGATGTTGGTCTTGCCAAAGTATTCGCCAGCCGCAGCCACCATGGCTGCCAAGCCGCTGACATTCTTGCGCGGGTTGGAGATGGCCAGCTTGAAAAAGCCCCAATCGTTCTGGCCCCCCAGTTCCCCCCAACCACCGGGCGCAAGGGCGGCGTCGTGGATTGTCTGCCACGAAATCTCTCCGAATCGATCCTCTAGCACCTCGGTACGGCTGTCATAGATGCCCCAGGCCAGCAGCGAGATGACCAGTGGTCGCGCCCGGTACTCCCCGTCGGTGAGGAAAACGTCGCGGCCCAGCCGCTCCTTGTAGGCGGCGTTGACCAGCTCCACCAGGTAGCGGCTGTCGGGAATCCAGGCCGTGGGCAGTGGATCCATTTCGTCCCGCTCGTAGCGCCCTTTGGCCGTCAGGCCGTCCATCGGCGTGACAGTCACGTGGATGGGACGACCCTCCAGGGTGTGCCCCTCGGCGTTGAATTGGCGGGCAGCCTCCTGGACCCAGTCGGCCACCGGCAGGGCAGAGACGATGTGCACCTCCAGCGTCTCGTCGCTGGCTTCCAGCTCGATCGGTCCCGGCTCTTTGTTCAACTGGCTCCAGACCAGCCCGCCGGCGATGATGGCGATGGCCAGGCCGATGATCACAAAGAAGATGATACGTGTTCGGTTCATGGATGCTTCCTTACTCCGTTGCGGTCCTTCGACAACCCTTTCGGCTGAGCTCAGGGAATGGCTCAGAACAGGCACACTGCGTGCAGCTTCAAAGCCACGCCCGAGGCGCGCTCGTGGCTGGGCAGGTGGGCCAGCCACGCCACGTTGCCCGGCCCCTGATCCCCCAACTTGGCTCAGGCCAGGCATGCTGGTAGTGCCCTCGGAGCACGGCCAGCTTGCCTGGAACTGATCCTGACAGTGGTGGGCTCTGCTACGAGTCGAGCCCCAGACGAGCTTTGCGTTCGGCCAGTTGGGCTTCCAGGGTGCTCGTTTCCAGCACCTGGTCCATCTGCGCTTCCAGGCTGCCGGCCAGCATCTCGCTACGAGCCGATGCCTTGTCAAGCCGGACGCGAATCCCCTCCGCCACCCGCGAGATGTCGGCATCGTCCATCCCCATCAGGTCGTCCAGCGACTTGATAGTCTTTGCCGTCAGCTCCTTGGAGCGGGCCAGATCGAGCAGGGCCTGCAACTCCTCCCTCTCCTGTTTGACCGTGGTCAGCTTGGCTTCCAGCCTCAGCCGGGCGCTCTGCAAACTCTGAAATTCGACCTCCTGGCGCTCAAGCATCTCGTCGTAGTTCTGGATCAGACTGTTCACCGAGTTTAGCTTGCTCTGAGCTGCCAGCGCCAACTCCTGTTTGCCCTCGCGCAGAAAGATGTCTATGTTGCGGTCCAGTTCGGCGGCCTTTTGGTCAAGACCGGTCTTTTTGCGGCGCAGGGTCTTGAGTTCGCCGCCCACGGTGGCCGTAGCATCCTCCAAGCTCTCCAGGTTGTCCTCAACCTCACGGACGTACTGGTCAAAGACAGCCATCGAGTTGGCCCTGAGCGCAGCATCCACCATCGCGTGCAGATTGGCCGAAATCAGCGTTTGGATCTTGCTCAACAAGGTTGCCATGGATT
>CBDUWJ010000131.1:0-6762 GCA_965370895.1 uncultured Anaerolineae bacterium
AACCAGGTCGCCATCCAGCCCGAGTTCTGGGAGAGCGTGCCCAATGGCGCCTACTATGTCTTCTCGCTGGTGGGTCTGCCACCCAGCCTCTACAACGACACCACCAAGCACGTGGCCGAGGCCTACAAAGCCCAGTTCAAGACCGATCCGCCCAGCTACGCCCTGGAGGCCTACGACAGCGTGATGATCCTGGCCGACGCCATGGAGCGGGCAGGCACCACCGACTCTGCGGCGCTCATCGACGCGTTGGAGGACACTGACATCGACCTGGCCCAGGGGCGCTACTACTTTGAGTACACCAGCAAGAACCCGATCCCCGACGACGGCAGCGTGCCGGCCTTCATGTGGCACCAGTGGCCCGACCCGGCCGTCCTGATGCTGCAGTACTTTGAGCCCGGCCAGGATTGGAAGGATGCCGCCGTCGTATGGCCGGAGGTCTACCAGACCCACGGCACGGCCCTCATCGAGTACGAAGAGAAAGCGCCTGCCGCCGCGGCTCCAGCGGTCGAAGGGGACACCATCCGCGTCGGCGGGTTGGGGCCGCTTTCGGCGCCGGGCACCGTCGTGGGCGGCATCGCCATGCAATTCGCCATGAACCTGGCGGTGCAGGACATCAACGAGGCTGGTGGTGTGTTGGGCAAACCGATCGAGCTGATCTTTGCCGACACCGAGGGTCTGCCGGAGCGCGGCGGTGCCGTCGTCGAACGGCTCATCGCCGAGAACAATGTCGTGGCCATCACCGGCGAGTACCACAGTGCCGTCGGCCTGGTGGAACTCGAGGTCTGCCACGAGTATGGCATCCCTTGCCTCTTCTCCGAGACCTGGTCCGACAAGATCACCGAATCGGGATACATGGAGGTCTTTCGCATCGCGCCGGCTTCGTCCATGAACTCGCGCGCCATGGCTGACTGGTACGCGGCTGTGGGGGTGGAGAACCCGGTGATAATCGCTGAGAACACCGACTATGGCATCGGCCAGGCAGAGAGCGACGTGGCCTTCATGGAGGAGGTCGGCATCTCGATTGACGACGATCGCGTCTTCTACGTCGAGTTGGGCACCGAGGACTATCTGCCTATCCTGACTCGCATCCAGGCTATGGACCCGCCGCCCGATGCCATCCGCGTGGTGGTAACCGGCGAGTCCAGCTACAACCTGGAACAGCAGATGACTGAGCTGGGTCTCGCTCCGACGGAAGAGACCATCGGCACCGCCAACCAGGTGGCTATCCAGCCCGAGTTCTGGGAGAGCGTGCCCAACGGCAACTACTATGTCTTCTCCCTGGTGGGCTTGCCGCCGAGCCTCTACAATGACATCACCATCCGCGTAGCCGACGCCTACAGCGCCCAGTTCGACTCCGACCCGCCCAGCTACGCCCTGGAAGCCTATGACAGCATGTGGATCCTGGCCGACGCCATCGAGCGGGCGGGCACCACCGAATCCCAGGCCCTCATCGACGCCCTGGAAGATACGGACATCAACCTGGCCCAGGGTCGCTACTGGTTCAAGTACACTAGCGACAACCCTGTGCCGGACGATGGCAGTGTGCCGGCCTATATGTGGCACCAGTGGCCCGACCCGGCTGTCCTCTTGATCCAGTACTTTGAGCCCAACCAGGACTGGAAGGACGCCGCCGTGATCTGGCCAGAGGTCTATCAGACGCACGGCACGACCTACATCGTTCCCGGGACGACGCCGTAGCGAGTAGTGACTGCGGTGAAGACGGTGCCCTGAGCACTCGCTCAGAAGGTACTCTGGCACGAACAGTGGGGGCGCATCGCGATGCGCCCCCACCTGCTAGGGCAAAGGAGGTCAAGGTTAGATGCATTTGTCCATCATCTGGTTTGTGCTGGCGGGGCCGATTTGGGCGGCTATTGGCGCCTGGTGGCTGCCCCGGGTCTATAGGAGCAAGGGGCTGGATGACTCCCAAGCCAGACTTGTCGGGGGATTGGGTGGGCTGACCCTGGGTCCGCTGGTCCTGGTGCCCCTCTGGATCTGGACTCCCCAGTTGAAAAAGTGGTACTGGGGCTGGGGGTTGGGCGTGCTGGCCGCCGTGCAACTGTACGCTCTCTTTGCCCTGATGCAGCCCAAGAGCCTGTGCGTCACGAATAGCGCCTATGTCGCCAACCAGGCAGCTAATGGCCTGGTCATTGGCTCCATCTATGCCTTGATGGCCGTGGGGCTGACGCTGATCTACTCGGTGCAGGGGGTTATCAGCTTTGCCCATGGCCAATTCTACATGTTGGGCGGCTATGCATCCTACTATTTCCTGCTGTTCCTCGCAGAGAGACTGGGGATAGAACTGAACCCTATCGTTGGAGTGCCGGTGGCCGGTTTGGTCACCATGCTCATCGGCTCCGCCTTCGAGCGCGCCTTCCTCCGGCCGATGCACCTGGGTCGCATCGAACGACCTGGGGAGTATGCCATTTTGATTACCTTCGGACTTGGGTTCTTTTTGCAGTACACGATGCTGGCCATCGTCGGTCCCTTCTCTCAGAAGACGGAAACCTACCTGCAGGCGGGGGTCGTGCATCTGGGGCCTTTGAACCTGATCCCAAACCGGCTAGTAGCGGCAGCAGTGGGGATTCTGCTGATCGGCTTGCTGCTATACCTGCTTGACCGCACCTGGACAGGCAAGGCCCTGCGAGCGGTAAGCATGGACAAGCAGGCGGCCGCGGTCACGGGTATCAACCCGCTACGGATGAACACGCTGGCCTTCGGCATCGGCTGCATGCTGGCCGGTATGTCGGGTGCGGCACTGATCCCGGTGTTCACCTGGGTGCCATGGGTCGGCATGGCAGCCTCTACTCGATCCTATGTGATCATTGTCCTGGGTGGCCTGGGATCCGTCCCCGGCGCGCTCGTGGGAGGACTGATCATCGGCTTGGTGGAAGCGCTGGGGGCGGGATGCTATCCTGATCCCAGCAAGGGAGCGGCCTACAAAACGGCTTTTGGTTTGCTCCTCTTTGCCATCGTGTTGCTCGTGCGCCCCACTGGGTTGTTCGGGAGGGAGCCATCATGAAGGCGCACAGGGGTACGTTGCGGATCGATGCTCGTTGGATCGCCACCGTGGTTGTTGTCGCGCTGCTGGCAGCCGCGCCCCTCTATCTGAAGAACTCTCCTTACAAAATGGGCGTTCTGACCGGAGCCTTTTTCTACGCCATCATGGCCTCCAGTTGGGCGCTGCTGGCAGGCATCGCCGGACAATTCTCCTTTGCCACCATGGCCTTTGCGGGCATCGGCGCATACGCCGCTGGTCTGCTGGGCCGTGATCTGGGGGCGACGCCGCTGACGGGCATCATCGGCGGCACACTGCTGGCCGGGCTCGTCGGCCTGGTCATTGGCCTGCTCTGCCTGAGGCTCAGAGCCGCGTACCTGGCCCTCTTTACCATCGCCTTTTCCGAGCTCTTTCGCATCGTGCTCCTTACCGAGTTCCAGTTCACGGAGGGCAGCAACGGGCTGCAACTGAGCAAACTGTGGGAGCGGGTCACAGGCGTGCACGAGTACTATGTCATGCTAGTTCTACTGTTGGCAGCCATGGCGTTCATGTACTGGCTGACCGGCTCCCGTATCGGGCTCTTTTTGCGAGCCCTGCGCGAGGATCAGGAAGCGGCATCGGCCATGGGGGTGAACGTGGTGCGCTACAAAGTGCTGATCTTTGTCATCACCAGTCTGATCGCCGGGCTGGCTGGTGCGGTATTCTACCACATAATCGGAATCGTCACCCCAAACACCATGGAAATCCTGCAGATGTCCATGGTCATCGCCATGGCCGTCATCGGTGGAATAGAAAGCCTGCTGGGTGCAGCCATCGGGGCCTTTCTCACTCGCATCGGCCTGGAAATGCTGCGGGAGATCAACATCTTTGGCCTGCACATCGCCCTGGGTGCGTGGCGTTACGCAGCTTTTGGACTGCTGCTGATGTTTACTCTGCGCTTTGCCCAGAATGGCCTGATCTATCCCATCATTGACCGGCTATTCGTGCAGCCGGCTCGAAAAGAGACCGTGGCCAAGCGGGAGCGGACCGTCGGTCCGGAGACGACGGAGGGTGAGTCATGATCGAACTCGAGGTGCGCGACGTGTTCAAGAGCTTTGGCGGTGTTCAGGCGCTGAACGGAGTGAGCTTCAAGATCCAAGACAACGAATTGATTGGGCTGATTGGGCCCAATGGCGCCGGCAAGACGACGCTGACCAACGTGCTGGACGGTGTCTACAAGCCCACGGGCGGTCAGGTGTGGTTCAAAGGCCAGCGGATCGACGGCCTGCCTCCGTACGAGATCGCTCGCCGGGGTCTGGGCCGCACCTTTCAGGTGACACGCGCCTTCCGGCGCATGACGGTGCTGGAAAACATGCTTGTCCCCGCCATGGCCCTTCACCCAACGACCCGGCAGCGGGATTTTCATGACAAGGCTATGGAGGTGCTCGAGTTCCTGACCATGGAGCACCTGGCCAACGACTATGCCCGGAGCCTCTCCGGCGGGCAGCAGAAACTACTCGAATTGGGCCGCTTGCTGATGCTGGACCCTGACATCATCATCCTGGACGAGCCCTTTGCTGGCGTACACCCCAAGCTAATGGAAAAGATCTACGAGTACATTGAGGTCGTGCACGAGCAGGGCAAGGCGTTCATCATTATCAGCCACGATATGGAGTCAATCTTTGCCCTCAGCAAGCGCCTGCTGGTGCTGCATTTTGGCGACTTGATCGCCGACGGCGACCCAGACGAGGTGAAGCAAGACCCGGTGGTCATCGAGGCCTACCTGGGTGAGGAAGAGGAGGAAGAGGGACCGGTAGTAATCACGGCTGGGCGTGCAGCAGAGGGCGGGCGCCCCTCCCGGAGGGGAGGTAGTCCGATGGAGGAGACCGATGCTTGAGATTAAGGATCTGTACGTCGGCTACTACAAGGACCTAAACATCCTGCAGGGTGTCTCGATCACGGCCCAAGAGGCCAAGATCACGACCGTCCTTGGCGCAAACGGCGTGGGCAAGTCCACGCTGCTCAAAGCGATCTATGGTTTCCTCAAGCCCAACTCGGGCCAGGTACTTCTGGAGGATCAAAGCCTTTCCGGAATCCCCACCCACCAGCGGATTGACCTGGGCATCTCCTACATCCCCCAACAGCCGGGCATCTTTCGCTGGATGACCGTCGAGGAGAACCTGGAGCTTGGCGCTTGGACGTTCAAGCGGGATAAGGCTCGCATCCGGCGCAAGCTCGACGAGAACTATGAACGCTTCCCGATGCTCAAGGATCGCCGCAAGTCCAAGGCTGGGGAACTCTCTGGCGGGATGCAGCGTATGGTAGAAGTCGGCCGGACCTTGATGACCGAGCCCAAGATAGTCTTGGTCGACGAACCAACTGCTGGTCTGGCCAAGTTGCTGTCGGCGGAGGTCTATGAGATGCTGGTCCAGTTGCGGGATGAAGAGGGCATGACCATTGTCCTGGTGGACCAGCAAATCCGGCAGGCGCTCAAGATCGCTGACTATGTGTACGTCTTGGAACTGGGCCGCAACCGCTTCGAGGGGCCTGTGGAAGAGTTCACCGACCTGAAAAAGGCATTCTGGGTGTAGGCTGCTGGTTGAGATCTGACAGGTTCTGAAAACCTGTCCGGTCTGGGTAGGACAAGGAGGAAAACCGTGCTCGTAAGGGAAGTCATGAGTTCGCATCCAGTGGTGATCGAGCCCGATATGCCCGTGACCAGGGCACAAAGGCTCATGAAAGAGGACAACATCCGCCACTTGCCCGTAGTCCAAGAGAAGAGGGGGCTGGTGGGCCTGGTTACCCGAGATGCTCTGAACCGGGCGTTGCCCTCAGAGCTGTCCTCTTTGACCATTTGGGAGATCAATTACCAACTGTCCCGGATCAAGGTCCGCGACGTGATGGTCAAGAAGGTCCTTTCTGTGGTCGAGGACCTCACAGTCGAGGAAGCGGCCCGGATCATGATCGACAAGAAGATTGGCAGCTTGCCTGTTATGCGCAATGGCGCCCTGGTGGGCATCGTCACCGAGATTGACTTGCTGGAGGCCCTGTCCAGTCTCATGGGCTGGCGTCAGCCAGGCGTGCGTGTCACCGTGCAGGTGCCCGACCACAAAGGCCAATTGGCCAGAGTGGCGACGGCCATCGCCGGCGCTGGTGGGCTCCTGTCCGGAGGCGGCTCCTACCCAGGCTCCGAGCCACTCAAGGCCAACATCGTGTTCAAGGTGCGAAACATCCCCCTCGACAGCCTGGTCACCCTGTTGGAGGAACTGGAGGACGTCAAGATTCTGGACATACGAGAGAGCTAGGACCGGAGCAACTGGGCTCGGTCGGAGACCGTTCGACCACGAGTCTTGGCCGAGCCCAAGCGTATGCGCGCCCTGGAGACACCTGGTCGAGCGCTCGGGTGAGCGCCCAAACAGAGAAGCCCTCGCGAATCACCTTCTCTGGGACCGTACTCCGGGAGGGCGCAGAGAGGTCGACGCATGAGCCCACTTGAGCAGTTGGAGGCGAGTGGATCACACTTTGAGGTCGGGTTCGCCATCGGCGAGCGTTTTGCCAGCCAGATCCACCGAGCGTTGGATAACTATCCCTTCTTCCAGAAGCGGATCTTGCCCTATCACCACACCCCGGAGGGGAAAGCAAGATACCAAGAGCTTCTGGGATTGCATCGGGCTCGCTATCCAGACTATGTTGCCGAGCTTGAAGGGCTGGCCCAGGGAGCCGGACGGTCACTAGAGGACCTGTTCCTGGTCAATCTGCGGGGAGAATACGCGGGGTACCTGGGCGGA
>CBDUWJ010000132.1:0-6757 GCA_965370895.1 uncultured Anaerolineae bacterium
TGGTGGTGTTGGACCTGATGCTGCCCGACCGCGATGGCTGGGACGTGACCCGCGTGATGCGAAGCGACGCGACCCTGGCGGACACGCCCATCATCATGCTCACCGCCCGCGTCGAGCATCACGATAGAATCGTGGGCCTGGAATTGGGCGCCGACGACTATGTGACCAAGCCTTTCCATCCGGGCGAGTTGCTGGCGCGCATTCGGGCTGTTCTGCGCCGCGCCCAGCGCGGGCCTGCCGCATCCAGGGTGATACAGGCCGGAGAACTGACGATTGACCTGGATGCCCATCAGGTTGAGGTGCGGGGCCAAACAGTGCATCTTACGCCTACCGAGTTTGGTCTTTTACAGGCCTTGGCCGAACATCGCGGCCAGGCGCTGACCCGTTTGGAGATGATCGAGCAGGGCCTGGGGTACAGCTATGAAGGCATTGAGCGCACCGTGGACAGCCACATCAGGAACCTGCGCCGCAAGCTGGCGGAGGCAGGTGCGCCGGCCGACCTTGTTGAGACGGTATTTGGCGTCGGCTATCGCCTTACAACGGGAGGTGACTCGTGAAGCGGCTCTGGGTACAACAGACTCTGGCCTTTGGCGTTGTCGTCAGCGTCATCATGGGCGCTGTCGCCATCTGGATCAACCAAAGCGCAAATGCAGAGTTCCGCAAATACATCACCCTGCGCGAGGTGCGGGTGCCAGGCAGCGGGGTTCAGGAACTGGTCGAGTACTATCAGCGACGTGGCAGTTGGCAAGATGTGGAAAGCCTGCTGGCGGAAGGCGTCTCTCTTGGCTACGACGGCAAGGGTATGCTCTTGGGGGCGACGTTGGCCGAGACTGGCCTGCCGGAAAAGGCCATGAAACAGCCAGATGTTCTGCTTGCTGATGCCGGCGGCCGGGTCATCTTTGACAGCACCGGAAAGGGGAAAGGCCAACTACTGGATAGACGCGAGATGGCCTACGCCTGGCCCATCACGCAGACTGACGACGGAGACGTAGCGGATGAAGTCCATCCGATCGGCTATTTGCTGCTATTCTATCCTGTCAACGCACTTCTGAGCGAGCAGGAACAGCAATTCCTCGACCGTGTGCAGGAGATACTACTTGTCGGCACATCTTTGGCCGTGATCTTGATACTGGTTGTTGGTGCTCTCTTGAACCGTCGCCTGAACGCGCCCTTGCAGCGTCTGGCGGCTGCGGCCCGGGCTGTCGCCGCTGGCGATCTGGATCAGCAGGTCGAGGCTGGGGGCAGTGTCGAAGTCGCCCAGGTGGGCCGGGCCTTTAATGAAATGACGGCCGCTTTACAAGAGGCGGAGACTTTGCGGCAGAATATGATGGCCGATGTGGCTCACGAGCTGCGCAATCCACTCAGCGTGTTGCAGGGCAATCTGTGGGCGATTCTGAATGACGCCTACCCGCTCGAAAAGGCCGAAATCTCGCGCCTTTACGACGAGACCCGCTTGTTGAGCCGCCTGGTGGAGGACCTCAGAGAACTGGCCTTGGCCGACGCCGGACAATTGGACCTGAACCTGCAGCCTACAGACGTGGCCCAGGTCATTGACCGCACGGTCGACACCTTGGCCCTGGCTGCCGAAGTGCAAGACGTGAGCCTCAGCGCCCAGCTCCCCGATGATCTCGCTCCTATCCAGGCTGACCCCGACCGTGTGGCCCAGGTATTGCGCAACCTGCTCGTCAACGCCCTGCGCCACACGCCCCCCGGCGGCTCAGTCACGGTGTCCGCCGCTGCCAAGGTCGGGGCTCTGGAGATCGCCATTGCCGACACAGGCGAGGGCATTGCCCCGGAAGAGCTGCCTCACGTCTTTGAGCGCTTCTGGCGTGCGGATCCCGCGCGTGCACGCTCAGGAATCGGCGCTGAGAAGCGATTGGCTGGCGGCACAGGTCTCGGCTTGGCTGTCGCTCAGAGCCTGGTGGAAGCGCAGGGCGGTCGAATCTGGGTCGAAAGCACACTGGGCCAGGGCACAGTCTTTCGGTTCACGCTACCTCTTGTACAGCATGCCCATTGAACAGATACGGGCAGTCCCGGCCTTGTGCGCAATACCAAAAGTGCGTGAGGCAGTTCTATCCGTGCAGCTCTTCTGAGAAGACAGACCTTCATTTCCCATACTGGCACGCTTGAGCAAGTCATTCATGACCATCACATCTTTTCGGAACTTGCTCCTCTGTTCGACTGAGCAGCAGAACCGCACGTCCGGTAGCATGGCAGAACGAAGAAATCCAGGACCACAGGCAAGCTCACCAGGATCGCGCGTACACAAAAGGCTCACTTGCACCACGGCTCGGCGACGGAACCCCCAAACGTGCTGTGGATGATGGCCCAATGCTTCCAGGGGACATTGGCCCCGACACTGTCCAGCAGAATCTCGCCGGTGTGCGCCTCTCCGCCCTCAGTGCAGGTGATGGAGACCGACGCTCGCACGTTCGCGCGGCCGTCGGGCGTAATGTGCATGTCGTCAAGCGTGACCTCGACGACCTCGTAGGATGCGCCGACAACCTTCGACAGGCAGATCTCAGAGCACCCGGCTTCGAGATCGTAAAAGGTCTCGTGTTCCCAGCACTCCTGGGCGACGGGCGCATCGCCGCGACCCACCGCCCCCACAAAGGCCGAGACGACTGCAGCGGGCGAGCGGTCGAAACTCTTGGTGCAGGCATCGTAATAGACGCTCACAACCCCAAAGACCGCACAGGAGACGATCACCACGAGGGCTCCGGCAATCGTCAGGTAACGTGTGCGCCGCTTGGCGCGTTCCTGATAGTATGCATCAGACATAGTTGCCACCTCGTGGCAGCGACAGCGCCCCGACGGGATCTGTGGGGCGCTGCCCTGCCTTGAAAGATGCGGAAACGCAGGGTCTTATCCTTTCACCCCACCCACCGTCAAGCCGGAGACCAGGTAGCGTTGCAGGAGGAAGAACAGCAGTACGACGGGGATGCTCATCAGGATGGACATGGCCGCAAACTCTGACCAGGGTGTGGCGAACTGCCCCTGCATAGAACGCAGGGCCATGGCCAGGGTGAAGCGAGACGGATTCTCCAGGAAGGTCCAGGCCAGGATAAACTCGGTCCAGCCCGCCATGAAGGCGAACAGCACGGTCACCGCCAGTGCCGGTACGGAGAGGGGCATGATGATGCGGATGAAGGTCTGCAACATGGAGGCGCCGTCGATCAGGGCGGCCTCCTCCAGTTCCCGGGGCACGGTGTCAAAGTAGCCTTTCAGGTTCCAGACGGCAAAGGGCAACGTGGTCGAACCATAGGCCAGCATCAAGCCGAATAGGGTCAGGCGCAAGGACTCGTCGCCTATCTTGATCTGGCTGAGCAGGACAAACAGGGTGGCCAGGGTGGCCGAGGAAGGCAACATGAGCAGCACGATAAAGCCCAACATCCCTGCCTGGCGCCCAATGAACTGAAAGCGGGAAAAGGCATAGGCTGCAGAGGCCCCCAGGATCACGGCTATCAGGCTGGTGCCCATGGCGACGAGCAGGCTGTTCCTGAGCAACTTGGCAAAGGTCATGCAGGTGGAAGGATCGGTGGGGTTCCGGCACAACAGCTTATAGGGCTCGAGCAAGACGCGGCGAAAGGCATCCAACGAAGCCCCCGGCGGGATCAGGCGCAGTTCCAGGGGCTTGTCGATGTTGCGCGGGTCCAGGGCCAGAGAAGTGATCCACATGATGGGGAAAAGTACGGTGGCGAGGACCAGAAGGAGAAAGATATGGATCCCGATCTGCTTGAGTACCGCTTTCTGCTTCTTAGACATAGTACGCCTCCGTAGCACGAGTCACCCGGTTCTGGAGCAGGGTGATGATCAGCAGTACAAAAAAGACCACTATGCCAAAGGCGGCGGCTACCCCGTATATGCGCTGCACGGTAACCAGTTTGTAGGCCTGGGTGATGAGGATCTCGGTACGCCCAAAGGGTCCTCCTTCCGAGATGAAGTAGATGACGTTGAACTGGTTGAAGGTCATGATCGTGCCCAGCATGATGGCCGGAACCATCGCCGGACGGATCAAAGGAACGGTGATCACCCACAGCTTCTGCCAGCCACTGGCTCCGTCTATCGAAGCGGCCTCGTACAGCTCGGCCGGGATAGCCTGCAGCGCCCCCGTGGCGACCACCATCATAAAGGGCCAGCCCAGCCAGATGTTGGCCATGAGCAGGCAATAGAAGGCCAGGGGCAGGAAGCTGAGCGGGCCGCCGATAGGCGTATCGGTGACGGTCAACCAGCGCGTATCCGTGGGCAGGTTGGTGCCCAGCCAACCGTTGATCTGCGCCAGCAGCAGGTTAAAGGCCCCGAACCGGTCGTCGAACATGTTGCGCCAGGTGAGGGCAGCGATGTAGCCGGGGATGGCCCAGGGCAACACGTACAGGGCCCGATAAAAACGTTTGCCGATCAACTCTTTGTTGTTGAGCGCCAGGGCAATGGCCACGCCCAGTACCACGTGAAAGATGATATTGACCACCGTCCAGGTTATGTTGAACAGGAGCAAGCGCCAAAAGTCATAATTCTCGATGGCCAGGCTGTTGGTCAGGATTTTCACATAGTTCTCCAGGCCAACAAAAGGCGGAGCGTACTTTTCCCACGTGCCGGGGACGAGCATATTGAAGCGGAGATTCTTGACCCGATAATCGGTGAAGGACATCCACACCCCGTAGAGTTGGGGGATGAGGGTTATGAGGAACATGACCAGGCCGGCGGGCAGGATGTACAGCCAGGCGGTGCGCGAATCCTTCAAACGTTTCCGGAACCTGGCCCACCGGCCCAACGGTTGACCGGGAACGCGTGCGGACATTTCAGCTACGGCCATGGGGCAACTCCTTTGTTAACCAGACCCGACAGGGCGGACGCCGTCGAAACGGGGGTCCGTTGGAAAACCTATCAGGTCTTCCCTATTTGAACAAACGCAGGCAAGGGACGGGGCCCTCGCCTGCGTTCGTTATGCAAAAGTCCGGGGAAAACCGGGGCGACTATTCGCCGCGGATCTCCGCAACTGCGGCCGTGATGCTGTCAAAGGCCGCCTGCAGCACTTCGGCAGGGTCGGCGCCTTCGTCAAAGACCGACTGGAGCGCCGTGTCCATGGGACCCCAGTAAGCGCCCATCTCGGGGATGACCGGGAAGACCGATCCGCCCTCAAAGGCGGTCACTGCCTGGGCCATCAAGGGGTCGTTGACCTCCACGCCCGCCACGGACGGGAGATGGCCCACTTCGGTGAGCATGGCCTGGGCCTCGGGTGACAGGAAGAACTCCATGAACTCCCAGGAAGCCGCTTGGTCGTCGCCCTCAGAGTTGGAGTTCAGGTAGAGGTTCTCCGTCTGCACATAGCCGGACATGTGGCTCTCTTCCCCGGTCGCCGGCCAGGGGTCGATGGCCAGGTTCTCGGCGCCAATGGCCTCGGCCAGGCCCGCCATGTTCCAGGAGCCGTCGATGACCATGCCCGCCTGACCCGCCTTGAACAGGTTCACATCGTTGTCGGTATAGTACTCGGTCGGGCCGGCATCCTTGAAGGAGTTGAGCAGGTTCAACCACTCTACGCCCTTCTCGTCGTTGAACATCGGATCGCCGTTCCTGTCCATCAACTGACCGCCGATGCCGTCCAGGTGGGCGGCTGAGAAGGAAAAGCCGTACTCCAGGGCGGCGCCGACGACGTCGCCCTGGGTGGCCGCTTGGGCGGCGGCGACCAGGTCGTCGTAGGTGCCGGGGGCGTCGGCGATGATGCCCGTGTTACGGAACAGCACCACGCCCTTGATCGTCTCGGGCAGGCCCACCAGTGCGCCCTTGTATTTCACCGCACCCAGTGCTGCCTCGTTGATCGACGCCAGGAACGGCGTCGTGGTAAAGCCGGTTACGTCGGCCACCAACTCGGCGTCGTACAGGGCCGGACCCCAGTCGGCAGCGCCGATGAGAACTGCCGGTCCACCACCGGTGGCCGTGGCCGTCTCATACTTGCCGCGCAGGTCGTCAAAGGGCACGTATAGCACCTCGAACTGAACGTCGGGGTTCTTTTCCTGGAATGCGGCGATGACCTTGTTCAGGCCCTCGATCTCCTCTTCCTTCCAGGCGTGCCACAGGGACACGGTGCCTGCCACTGTTTCCTCTGTCGGGGTCTCGCCTCGGATCTCGGCGACGGCCGCCAGGACAGAGTTCTCAGCCTGCTGCAGGACAGCCGCCGGGTCGGCCCCTTCGTCAAAGACCGACCGGAGCGCCGAGTCCAGGGGACCCCAATAGGCGCCCATCTCGGGGATGACGGGGAAGGCTGTGCCAGCCTCAAGGGCGGTCACTGCCTGGGCCATCAATGGATCGCTGACTTTGACTCCCGCCACAGCCGGGAGATGGCCCGCACCCGTGAGCAGGCCCTGGGCCTCGGGCGAGAGAAAGTACTCCATGAAGGTCCAGCCAGCGTCCTTGTCATCGCCCTCGGCGTTGGCGCCCAGGTAGATGTTCTCCGTCTGCACGTAGACGGACATCGGCTTGGGCCAGGGATCGATAGACAGGTTGTCAGCGCCGATGGCTTCCGCCAAGCCAGACATATTCCAGGTGTCGTCGATGACCATACCCGCGTTGCCCGCCTTGAACAGGTTCACGTCGTTGTCGGTATAGTACTCGGCTGGGCCAGCATCGGTGAAGGAGTTGAGCAGGTTGATCCACTCCACACCCTTCTCGTCATTGAACAGAGGGTTGCCGTTTTCGTCCATGAGCAGGCCGCCGACGCCATTCAGGTGGGCGGCGGAGAAGAAGAATCCGCGCTCCAGGT
>CBDUWJ010000133.1:0-6733 GCA_965370895.1 uncultured Anaerolineae bacterium
GACTTGGGATCCCGCTCCAGACAGACAATGCCGCCCCGCTGAAATCGAACCACCGCGCACTTTCTATCGCCTGCAACCAGCAAGCCGGCCAGTCGATCCATAAAGGGCCTGTGCCCTACAAACATGAGCGGCCTGGTCTCCCGGTTCAGTAATTCGGCGACGGACCTGACGTCATCCTTGGGGCCGAGTCCCGGCAGGGACACGACACCATCGACAGGTTTCAGATGCTCAGCCAGGATAGTCGCCGTCTCCTCAGCACGGCGCTTTCCGCTGTGCCGAATCTGGTGGACCGGCGGGCTCTGGCCAGCCTTGATGCCGGCACGCTTGGCAAAAGCTGCTACCCGCGCCACATCGTCCCGCCCTTGTTTGGTGAGCGGACGTGTCCGGTCTTTGGACTTGGGCTCGGCCTCGCCATGTTGAACGAGATAGAGCTGCATACACCCCTCTTCCTGACTCCTGCTCACTCTAGCATAGCATGGAATAGCGCAGATGTCAACGCAGCACCGGCACGCACCTGGCCTGCCTGGAAGAGTAGCACGTTTGTTTGACAATCCTCTCAATATGGCGTATAGTTGGCTGACGCGTCCCGGGGACGGGAGGTTGTCCGAATTGTCAATTCATTGAATGAATCGGACCCAGTCAGCCTTTTTTCGAACGCCACCCAGGTGGAACGCATGGAAATTGGAACCGTTCGCCAAATAGACATTGATCAAGAGATGCAGGGTGCGTACCTGGACTATGCGATGAGTGTAATCGTCGCCCGCGCCCTGCCCGATGTGCGCGACGGACTGAAACCCGTCCACCGGCGCATCCTCTACGCCATGCACGACATGGGCATACGGCCCGACGTGCCATACAAGAAGAGCGCTCGTATCGTCGGAGAGGTGCTTGGCAAGTATCACCCCCACAGCGACGCTGCCGTCTACGAGGCCATGGCCCGCATGGCCCAGGATTTCAGCCTACGCTACATGCTGGTGGATGGTCAGGGCAACTTTGGCTCCATTGACGGCGACAGCCCGGCTGCCATGCGATACACCGAGGCGCGCCTGGCGCCCATTGCCATGGAGATACTGCAGGACATTGACAAAGAGACTGTCGACTTTGTCCCCAACTTTGACGATACACTGACCGAGCCCACCGTCCTACCGGCTGCCCTACCCAACCTGCTCGTCAATGGTGCTTCAGGCATAGCCGTGGGCATGACCACCAACATCCCACCCCATAACCTGGGCGAGGTGTGCGACGCACTGATCTACCTCATCAATCACTACAAGAGCTTGGACGATGTAACGGTAGAAGATCTAACCCGCTTCATCCAAGGGCCCGACTTTCCTACGGGTGGAGTTGTCTATCGGTACGCTGGCGAGGACGGCGACGGCGATCGTGTCGACTTGATCCGCAACGCCTACACCCTGGGCCGGGGACGGCTCACCGTGCAGTCCCAGGTCCACATCGAGGAGATGACTCGCAATCGCAACCGTATCGTCGTCACCGAACTGCCCTACCAGGTGAACAAAACCCGCCTCATTGAGCGGATCGCGGAACTGGTTCGCGATGGCCGGATCGAGGGCATTACCGATCTACGGGACGAATCGGACCGGCAGGGGATGCGCCTCTGCATCGAGCTCACGCGCACCGTACAACCGCGTGAGATCCTATCGCAACTGTTCAAGCTAACACCGATGCAGACCACGTTTGGTGTCAGAATGCTGGCCCTGGTGGATGGTGAGCCCCGCCTGCTGTCCCTCAAGCGGGTGCTGATCCACTATTTGGAGCACCGCCAGGAGATCATCACCCGGCGCAGCCGCTACCTGCTGGAACGGGCCAAGATGCGGGCCCACATTCTGGAAGGGCTGCTAAAGGCCCTGGACAACATTGACGAAGTGATCGGCATTATCCGCCGATCACGTACGACTGATACAGCACGCAGGAACCTGATGAAGCGCCTCCAGCTATCTGAGATCCAGGCCCAGGCCATCCTGGACATGCCCCTCAAGCGGTTGGCGGCCCTGGAGCGGCGCAAGATCGCTGACGAGCACAGGGAGAAGCTCAAGGAGATCGCGCACCTTCAGAGCCTGCTCCGCAGCCCAGCCAGGATCAGGAGCGTCATCCGCGAGGACCTGCTGGCTCTCAAAGCCCAGTACGCTGACGCACGCCGGACGCGAATTGTGGCTGGGGAGAAAGGTCACCACACCGCGCGCGACCTTGTGGAAGTAGAGGACGTCCTGCTGACCCTGTGGCGCGATGGGGGGCTGGGTCGCACGGCCACGGCACCACGAGTTTCGTCCAAGGCTGTCCCACTGGCACAGGTGTGGGGCAATACGCGCGATGACGTGGCCTTTTTCACAGCCAGTGGCCAGGTCGCCCTGGTGCCCCTCCACCAAGTACCTGGAGATCAGAGTACCCCGGTCAGCGCCCTGGCCGACTGGGAACGCCCGGAGACAGTAGTCAGTGCGCTGATCCTGCCGCATCCGCCGAAGGACGAGGAACTGCCCGAAACCTACCTGACCCTGGTCACCCAAGGCGCACGCATCAAGCGCGTTGCGCTGGAAGACCTTGTGTCGACTGCTAGCCGGGGCGCAGTGACGGCTATGAGTGTTGAGAAAGACGATCAACTGGCGTGGGTGGTGGAAACCAGCGGCCAGGACGACCTCCTGTTGGTCACACGGCAGGGAAAGGCCATTCGCTTCTCCGAAGACGATGTTCGGCCGATGGGCCTGTCGGCTGCGGGCGTGTTAGCCGTCAAACTGGAGCGGGATGACGCCGTGGTGGGCATGGGGGTGGTGTGCGATGGCGGTTATGCCATCGTCTTCACCGAAAAGGGCTATGCCAAGCGCACGGCGGTCAAAGGCTTCCCACAGCAAAGGCGATACGGCGGCGGGGTCCAGGGCATCAAACTCTCGTCGCGGACTGGTCCGGTGGCAGTGGCGACCCTGGCGAGCGAAGGCCAAAGCCTGGTGCTGATGACAGCCAAAGGACGGGTGACCAAGCTGCCGGTGAAGGCCATCCACGCTCTGGGACGGGCAGCGGCCGGCTACAGAACTCGGAAGGACACGAAGGAACCCTATGTCGACCTGGCAAAGCATGGCCCGCCGGCGCTGCTCACCGTGCTCGCTGGCACCAAGGCAGCAGCCAGAAGGGTATCTGACAGGCGAACGTCCGGCAATCGATGAGTGCCGGCACGCAACACACCGGTCGTAGGACAGTGCAGCGGACAGGCGAATACGGCCGCCGAGTCGAGGTCTCGTACCAAGAACTTGGGTAGGCCGCCGGACCGCACGGAGAAGGCAAGCAGCGCCATCGAGCCGCTGAGCCCAAGCAGGACAAAGGTCAAGATCAGAGGAGAAAGAGACTTATGAACTTTCGAGACACACTCGTGACGTGTCAGGAATGCGGCAAGCAGTTTATTGTCACCGTGGAGAAACAGCGCAAAATGGCCGAGCAGGGCCAGGACATCGTGATGCCTGATCGGTGCGGGACCTGTACCCAGCAGAGCGATTACGGTGGCAGGCTCCACGGCCGCATCAAATGGTTCAGCCCGGAAAAGGGTTTCGGATTTGTCATCCAGGAGAACGGTAGCGAGCTTTTTGTGCATCGCAGTGGCGTGCTCCTGAGCGCCGACGGAACCTCGCCCCCTCTGGAAGAGGGGCAGGAAGTGTTGTATGAGGCAGCGGACACACCCAAGGGGCCGCAGGCGGTTCAGGTAGTCCCTTACCCCAATCAATAGGGCTGGGGGCTAGGGGCCAAGGCTAAGCTTGGCCCTCAACCCTCAACCCCAGCTCTTATGGCCCCATCACCACTTGCCAGATGAAAATCGCCACCATGATCAGTCCAATACCCAATTGAACGACGGTGGCCAACAGCCAACCAACCATCCAACCGCTTCCTGCTTTGAGCGCCTGTCTCCAGTCGCGCATACGGACGATTTCCACCAGCAGCACTCCCGCGACGGCGCCGATGATAGCTCCCGGCAGGGTGAAGAGGAAGAATCCCACCACTCCGCCAACTAGCCCCACCAGAACGCTCCAGCCGCTGGCACCCCCGATTTTCGCCCCAACGCTGGTGGCCCAGATGTCGGCGGTGGTGGCCACGATAGTCAGCAGCCCGAGCACGACCAAAGTGGGCCAGCCGACCGTGTGCAGCCCCTCGAGCAGGGCGAAAGCCAGGGCAGCCACAAAAATCACGATGGTCCCGGGGATCACCGGCAGCACAATGCCGATCAATCCCACCAGCATGACGATCAGAGTTACGGCAAGAACGATGGTCGTTACGGGCTCTTCCACTTGGACCACTCTGGGATCCACTGACGGGGCGGACGGTGCTCCATGGGGCGACCCGCCCGCCGCCAGTGAGTGTACTGGGCCGTAAACTCCCCTCCCAGCAGCACGATCATTCCACTCAAATAGGACCACAACAAGAAGGCGATTATGGCCCCCACCGAACCGTAGATGAGGTTGTAGCGGGCAAAGCTGGCCAGGTACCAGGTGAAAAGCTGCCTGGCAGCTTCCCAGATTAGGCCTGCTACCAGCCCGCCGAGCCACACGTCGCGCCAGGTTACCCCGTTGCGGGGTATAGTCCGGTAGAGTACGGTGAACACGACGACACTGATCAGGGCCGGTATCAGGGCGGAAAGCCAACCCCACAGCCGACGAGCTTGCGGATCCGCCAAGGGCGCCCAGCCAAGGGCCGGCCAGGTCGGTGGCAGTTGCCAGGTTCGCACAGCACTGGCGACGGCACCGTAGAAGGTTGTCCCTACGAGGAGCAGCCCCACGACGAGCACCACGCTCAGGCCATAGAGCTTTTCCGTCCAGAAGAGCTCCGACTTGGGGTTTCCCCAGGCACGGTTCACTGCCCGGAAGATGGCGGTGAACACGCCCGAAGCCGACCACAGAAGGCCAGCCAGGGCCAGCAGGCCGTAGGTGCTCCGCGCCTGGACCACTTGCTCGATATTCTCCTCGATCAGATCCGTGGCGGCTGGCAGGAAGCTTGCCACCGCATCGAGGACAATCTGTTGGGCATCTTGCGAAGCCATCATGAAACTGGCAAAGGCCATCAATATCAACAACAGGGGGAACAGCGAAAACAGAGCATAATAGGCGATGGAACGGGACATCACGGCGCCATCGTCTTGGTCAAAAGCTAGCGCCGTCCGGGCCAGGAGAGTCAACCGCCCGCCCAGGCGCCGGTCTGCGGCGAGATACGATTTGTCAAACCACTGTGCTATGCGCTCCACGGCTCACCGTCCCGAGCGTAGTAGCGACACGAGAAGCACCAGTGTGATGAGCATCGACATCCCAAATCCTCCCAGGATGACGAATACGGCTCCCGCCCGCCATTCGGGAAAAACTTGCGCTAGGCGTGGGAGGAGCAATGCTGGGCCGAGGACAAAGGCTGCCGCCATGATGGCCAGGACCAGCCGGTTGGCGGCTGCCGTCACCCGGCGGGTTGGCTCATCCAACCCCTTCATGGTCATGCTCAGATTTCCCTCTCCGGCCTCTATCTGCTCCAACATCCTCTGAAGTTGTTTGGGCAACAACATCATCGCTTCGGCCGATTCGCTCATCTGCTCTGCTATCGCTTTGAGGCGGGTCACGGGTGACTGCAGTTCCAGCAGAGCATCGCGCACATAAGGCTCCACTTCGCTGAAAACATTGATATCCGGGTCGAGCTGTAGGCTGATGCCCTCCAGCATGGCGATCGTCTTGAAAACCAGCACCAGGTCGCTGGGCATTTTGAGCCGGTTGGAGAAAGCCAAACCCATCAGATCCTCAAAGAAGGAACGGGCTCGGATCTTTTCCAGATCCACGCCGTAGTAGCGCAGGCGCAGGCGGTCCAGATCACGTGCCAAGTTACGCCGATCGGCAGCTTTGGTGGCGATACCCAGATCCGACAAAGCCTCCACCACCCGGTCGGTCTCCTGGCGAAAGAGGCCCACAAAGAGTTGGACGAGCCCCAATCGCTGTGCCGGGTCTAGCTGGCCCATGATGCCAAAGTCCACCATGGCGATCACTTCGTGTGGCAGGACCATAAAGTTGCCGGCGTGAGGATCGGCGTGGAAGAACCCCTCCTGCAGAACCGCCTTGAGCAGAATGCCTATGTTGCGGCGGGCCACGATCTTGCGATCCAAGTCGGCCGCGTCCAACGCGGCCACGTCAGTGATCTTGATGCCCTCGATCCGTTCCATCGTCAGCACCCGCCGGGTGGTGGTCTCCCAATAGACCGTAGGCATATGGACATGCCCGTCACCGGCGAACATCAGCCGATAGCGGTCGATGTTGTGGCCCTCCTGCTCATAGTTCTGCTCGTTGCGCAGAGTGTCGGCGAACTCCTGGGCCAGGGAAAGAACACCATAGTACTCGCCCCAGTCGGTGCGCTTTTCGGCCAGGGCAGCCAACTCCAACAGGATATCCAGATCGATCTCGATCTGCTTGTCCACGCCAGGTCGAAGCACCTTGACGGCCACCTCCTCGCCACCGACCAGGGTGGCAAAGTGGACCTGCCCCAGCGAGGCCGAGGCCACGGGGACGGGGTCAAAGGTAGGGAATACCTGGTGGAGGGGCTGTTTCAACTCCTTTTCCACCTGGGCCTGGACAAGGGGAAAATCGGTCGGCGGAACAGTGTCCTGTAGCTTTTCCAATTCCCGAATATACTCTACCGGGATGATGTCGCCACGAGTACTGAGGATCTGGCCCAGTTTGATGAATGTCGGCCCCAACTCCTCGATGGCCATTCG